>JALVEZ010000069.1 GCA_027030405.1 Hydrogenothermaceae bacterium
TATTTATTTTTGCATCAAAAAATTAAATATATTATTTAATATATATAATATATACGAAGATATAAACAACATAAAATTTTATTTTGGAGTTTAAATTGGAAAAAATAGAATTTGATCTGAAGGGGAGAGACATAACATTAGAGCAAATAAGAAAAGCTCAGGAACTGATGGTTGATATTCTTGTCCATATAGATAAAGTCTGTAGAAAAAATAATCTAAAGTACTGGCTTGACAGTGGAACATTACTCGGTGCAGTAAGACACAAAGGGTTTATACCTTGGGATGATGACCTCGATATATGTATGCCTGTGGAAGATTATGATAAATTTTTAGAAATAGCTCAAAAAGAACTACCTGACTACCTATTTATTCAGACTAAAAAAACAGATAAATACTATAAAAGAGATTATGCTAAGGTTCGAAGCAGTAAAGGCAAGATTGTTGAAAAAATAGAAGAGGAAAATGAAAAATACAATCAAGGTATTTATGTTGATATTTTTCCGTGTATTACTATAAAGAATACACCATTCCATAGAAGTTTACATAAACTCTTATTAAAGTTAAAATTAAAAATAGCAGAAGAAAAGTTGGATCTAAATAGATTCCAGAAGCATTTTATAAGGAATTTTTTTATAAATCTGACCCGTTCCATGCACCAGGGATGGGATACAGAAAAAGATCTTCTGGTTGTTAGAGGTGCTGAGTTTGCGGAATACATATTTTCCGTACATATTAAAGATTTATTACCTTTAAAAGAATACGAATTTGAAGGACATAAATTTTTAGGCCCAAACAACGCAGACGCTTATTTGAAATCTCTCTACGGAGATACATATATGAGTCTTCCTCCCATAGAAGAAAGAAGACCACATTCTAAAAAAATAGAAATTTATGATTAAGAGGTGTTTAAATGGCTATAGAAACAGAAAATAAGCAAAATACAACGATAGATATAGATACAGAACTGCAACATCTTACAAGTAAAATAGATTTTTTACGGGAACAGGTAAAAAAAGGTGAAAAGGAACGAATCCATGAGCTTGTGGCTTTACGAAGAAAATTTAAGGAACTTGCCAGGAAAAAACAGCAAGAAATGTCTGCTTGGGAAAAAGTCCAGCTGGCAAGACATCCTAAAAGACCACATACAATAGATTATATCCAGAACATTTTTACAGACTTTGTCGAACTTCATGGTGATAGAAGATTTGGGGATGACAAGGCAATCATAGCAGGATTTGCATTTTTCGAAGGTAAACCTGTTGCTGTAATAGGGCATGAAAAAGGAAGAGATACCAAAGAAAAGATAGAAAGAAATTTCGGAATGCCTCATCCTGAAGGTTATAGAAAAGCGATGAGAGTGATGAAATTAGCAGAAAAATTTAAAAGACCGATATTCACATTTATTGATACACCAGGGGCATTTCCAGGGGTTGGTGCAGAAGAAAGAGGACAATCAGAGGCAATCGCAGAAAGTATAATGATGATGGGAAGTTTAAAAACTAAAATAATTGCAACTGTAATCGGAGAAGGTGGTAGTGGTGGAGCATTGGCATTAGGTGTTGCAGATAGAATTCTTATGTTAGAAAATGCTATTTACTCGGTTATATCCCCTGAAGGATGTGCTGCTATTCTTTACAAATCACAGGAAAAAGCACCTGTAGCAGCAGAAAATCTTAAGATCACCGCCGAACATCTAAAAGAGTTAGGAGTGATAGACCTTGTTGTGAAGGAACCTTTAGGTGGAGCCCATTTACAACCAAAAAAAATGTACAGGCATCTCAAAAGAGCATTAAAAATGGAACTCAGGTGTATGGAAGATATTCCGATTGATGAACTTGTAAAAAGAAGACAAGAAAAATTTTATAAGATGGGACAATTTTTAGAAAAATAATATTTTATTATCACTGAACTTTTCCGATAAGAATCAAAAATAGATTGAGGAAAGTGATAATGCCTGTAGAATTTTTATTTGAAGACCTACCTAATCTTGTAGAATATGAAATAGGAAAAATCAGGAGAATGGTTCCTTTTGGAAAACTATCGGTGCTGTATTTTCATACTAAAAATGAGACGGATAGAGATAGAATTCACAATTTGTTAAAAAATGTACTAAGAGAATCTGATGCAATAATCATAAAGGATAATAACTTTTTCTTGGTTTTACCTTTAACTGATAAAGAAGGGGCAGAATTTGTTTACGAAGGAATAAAAGGATTTTTTGAAAAAGAATTTCCTAAAGTAATTGCCTGTTATCCAGGTGATGCAGATAATGCACGGGATTTATTAAATAAAATTCTATCTAATGCAAAGTCTGAATACGACTATTTAGAATCCTTTTTTATGCAAGATAGATTTTAAGTCTTTCAATACCTTCTTGCATATGTTCGATACTTTTTGTGTATGCGAATCTTATATACTGATTGGTACGGTTATCCCCGAAATCTATTCCAGGTGTCACTGCAACATGAATATCCTGCAATAACTTTTTTGCAAATTCAAAAGAATCATCAGAATATTTAAATATATTTACCCATATATAAAATGCCCCTTCAGGTTTCGCATCAATTTCAAATATTTCAGAAAGTTCGTTGTATAGAAAATTCCTTCTTTCCCTATAAATATCTCTGACCTTATTCAGATAGACATAATCAAAAGCACCTAAAGCCCCATACTGACTTATAGTTGGTGGTGATATGAAAATGTTTTGAATAACAATCTCAGCTTTTCTTATTAGATTTTCAGGAAGTATTATCCAGCCTAATCTAAATCCTGGCATGCAGAAATATTTAGAAAATCCATTTATAACGATAGCATTTTCAGAAAACTCTAAAGCAGTATGATCTTTACCTTCATAAACAAGACCGTGATAAATTTCATCAGAAATAAAATGGATTCCTTCTTGATCACAATGGTTTACTAAATTTTTCAAAACATCTTTTTTATAAATATTACCAATCGGATTTGAAGGAGAAGATATCTGGACTGCTTTTATATCTTTATACTCTCTCAATATATCTGCCGTCAGCTGATAATCTGTAGATTCATCAATAGGAATAGATACAGGTTGAATATCCAAAAGATGAGAAAAGTTTTTATAACAGGGATATCCAGGATCAGTTAAAGCAAGTTTTTCCCCACCATTTAAAAGAATAGAATAGGCAACTAAAAAAGCTCCTGACGTTCCTACTGTTAAAGCAATTCTTTCAGGTGAAACTTTTACTTTGTACTTATCATAATAAAACTGAGAAATTTTTTCTCTAAGTTGAAGTGATCCTAAACTCTCTGTATAGTGGTTTAGCCTATTTTTAACAGCTCTTTCAGTTTCTTCCCATACTTTTTCAGAAGGCTGTAAATCAGGTTCTCCAATCTCAAAATGAATAGTATCAGGATATTTCTGTGCCTCTTTTACAATGTCCATAACAATAAACGGCTTTATTTTATTTATTCTGTTCATTTTTACTTACTCGGTTTTACTTTTATAAATTTTCTTTTTCCCACCTGAAGTACAAACTCTTCAGACAGGTCAACTTCAAAAAACGGATCGGTAAATTTATTTCCATCAATTTTTACAGCACCAGCTTTAATCAATCTCTTTGCCTCTTTTTTTGATGGAGCAAAACCAACCTTATAAACAAGTTCAAATAAAGGAATTTTTTCTCCTTCAATAACAGTTTCTTCTATATCAGAAGGAAGTTGTTTTTTTGAATGAACTCTTTCAAACTCTTCTTTTGCTTTTACGGCAGATTCCTTGTCATGAAATCTTTCTACAATATACATGGCAAGCTCTTTTTTAACATCCATCGGATGTAACTTTCCTTTTTCAACATCTTTTTTCATTTTTTCTATTTCTTCAACAGTAAGATCTGTAAGGAGTTCCCAGTATTCCCACATAAGTTCATCAGGGATTGACATAATTTTTCCAAACATCTCTTCTGGAGGTTCTGTAATCCCTATATAATTTCCGTAAGACTTACTCATCTTTTTAATGCCATCAGTTCCAACAAGCAAAGGAAGGAGAATAGCAACCTGAGGCTTCTCTATTCCATATTCTTTCTGAATATCTCTACCGATAAGAAGATTAAATCTTTGATCAGAACCACCAAGCTCAACATCTGCCTTTAAAACAACAGAGTCATAAGCCTGAAGTAACGGGTATATAAATTCATGTATAGAAATAGGTTTATTCTCTTTAAATCTTTTCTTAAAATCATCCCTTTCAAGCATTCTGGCAACCGTGTATTTAGCAGTAAGCTTAATAAGATCTTCTGCAGACATATCCCCGAGCCATTCACTATTAAATACAACAATAGTTTTATTAGGATCTAAAACTTTAAAAACCTGTTCTTTATACGTTTCTGCATTTTTTAAAATCTGCTCTTTCGTCAACGGTGGTCTTGTTTTATCCCTTCCTGAAGGATCTCCGATCATTGCAGTAAAATCACCAATAATGAAATAAACATTATGACCTAACTGCTGAAATGTTCTCATTTTTTGGAGTAAAACAGTATGACCTAAATGAAGATCAGGGGCAGTTGGATCAAACCCTGCTTTTACTATAAGAGGTCTATCTTCTTTGAGCTTTTCTAAAAGTTCTTCTTCACTTATGATATCAATAGTTCCTTTTTTTATTAATTTTAGTTGTTCCTCTGGTGATAACAAGCCAATACCTCCATAAAATTTATTGAAATAATTTATTATACATATAAATTAGTCACAAATTAATTGAACCAAACAGCTTAATTATGATAAAATATAATGATTTTTATCAAGCACGTTTCCCAAAAAAGGGTTGCTTTAAAAAGTCGCTCTGGGAAACGGAAGAATAAACCCTTGGAGGAAAGAAATATGGCAGTAGAAATCACCATGAGAGAACTACTTGAGGCAGGTGTTCATTTCGGACATCAAGCCAGAAGATGGAACCCTAAGATGGCTCCATACATTTTTACAAAGAGGAACGGTATTCATATTATCGACCTCTCAAAAACAATTCCACTTTTCAAATCTGCGATGAAATTTGTTACTGAAGAAGTAGCAAAAGGTGCAGACGTTCTTTTTGTAGGAACAAAAAAACAGGCTCAGGCAATTATAGAAGAGCAGGCACAAAGATGCGGAGCTTATTACATCAACCAGAGATGGTTAGGTGGACTTTTAACAAACTTCCAGACAGTTAGAAAAAGTGTTGCTAAGCTTAAAAAATTAGAAAAGATGGAAGCAGAAGGTGCTTTTGAGATTTTACCTAAAAAAGAAGTTGTAAAACTGAAAAGACAAAAAGAAAAATTAGAAAGATTTTTAAAAGGGATCGTTGATATGGAAAGAATCCCTGATATTATCTACATCGTTGATACTGTTAGAGAAGAGTTGGCAGTTAAAGAAGCTAACAAGTTAGGAATTCCAATTGTTGCAATTGCAGATACAAATTGTGACCCTGACGTTATCGATTACCCAATTCCTGGTAACGACGATGCTATAAAAGCAATTAATCTCATCACTTCTAAACTTGCCGACGCTATATTAGAAGGAAAAGCGTTAAGAGAAACTGTTGGCGAAGCAATGGAAACAAAATCAATAGAAGAAGAACTTCTTGCAAAAGTAGAAGCTGAAGGTGTAGAAGGTACGAATGTTGTTGAGTCAGGTGTAACAGGTGCAATTAATCCTGATAAAGAAAAAATTTTAGAAGAAAATATTGATAAAGAAATAAAAGAAGAATTACCAGAAGAAATTGAAGAAGCGAAGGAGGAGTTATAAACATGGCAGTTGACGCTAAATTAGTTAAAACATTAAGGGAAATGACTGGAGCAGGAATGCTCGATTGTAAAAAAGCATTAGAAGAAACAGGTGGAAACTTAGAAGAAGCAGTAGAACTTTTAAGAAAAAAAGGTATAGCAAAAGCAGCTAAAAAAGCAGGAAGAGAAACAAAAGAAGGACTTATACACGCTTACATACATGCAGGTGGCAAAATCGGTGTGATGTTGGAACTTAACTGTGAAACTGATTTCGTTGCAAAAAATGAAGTGTTTAAAGAACTTGCAAACGAATTAGCTTTACAAATAGCAGCAATGAAACCTCAATACGTTAAAAGAGAAGATGTTCCACCAGAAGTTGTTGCTAAGGAAGGTGAAATTGCAAGGGAAGCAGCTATTGCAGAAGGAAAACCTGAACACATAGCAGAAAAAATAGCAGAAGGTAAATTAAACAAGTTTTATAAAGAAGTTTGCCTGTATGAACAACCTTATATTAAAGACGATACTAAAACAGTAGAAGATTTAATAAAAGAGTATATTTCTAAACTTGGAGAAAATATTCAGGTAAGAAGATTCTGCAGATACGAGCTTGGAGAAGGGTAATTGAGCTTGGCTTATAAAAGAGTCTTACTTAAGTTATCAGGTGAAGCTTTAATGGGGGATCAGCCTTTTGGCATTGATCCCCAATTTATAAGTCAAATTGCAGAAGAAATTAAAGAAGTATATGAAATAGGGGCTCAAATAGCAATAGTTATCGGTGGTGGAAATATCTTTAGAGGTGTAAAAGGTGCCTCAATGGGTATGGATAGAGCCACTGCTGACTATATGGGAATGTTAGCTACCGTAATGAACGCAATTGCTTTACAGGATGTTTTAGAGAATAAAGATGTTCCAACAAGGGTTATGTCTGCTATTGAGATGAGGCAGATTGCAGAGCCTTACATCAGAAGAAGAGCAATCAGGCATCTTGAAAAAGGAAGAGTTGTTATATTTGGAGCAGGAACAGGAAGCCCATTTTTCACAACGGATACAACAGGAGCATTGCGAGCAGCAGAGATAAAGGCAGAAGTTTTACTGAAAGCAACGAAAGTAGATGGGATTTATGACAAAGATCCAAACAAACATCCAGATGCTAAACTTTTAAAAGAAGTTTCTTATTTAGAGGCAATTAACAAAGATTTAAAAGTTATGGATCATACAGCATTAACACTTTGCCTTGAAAATAAATTACCTATAATAGTTTTTAATATAAAAGAAAAAGGAAATTTGAAAAAAATTATTATGGGAGAAAAGGTTGGTTCAATAGTAAAATAAGCGGAGGAGATGGATATGATAGAGGATTTCTTAAAAGAAGCAGAAAGCAGAATGAAAAAAGCAGTTAATAGATTTAAAGAAGAACTTGCAGGATTAAGAACAGGAAGAGCATCTGCAGGACTTGTTGAAAATATAAAAGTTGATTATTACGGCACAGAAACTCCTCTTAAACAGATAGGAACCATCTCTACACCTGAAGCTTCACAAATTGTTATCCAAACATGGGACAAAAATGCAGTTCCAGCAATTGAAAAAGCCATATTAGAAGCAAATATAGGAGCTACACCTCAAGTAGAAGGAAATGTCATCAGATTAAATTTACCACCTATGACTGAAGAGAGAAGAAAAGAAGTGGTAAAAATGATTCATAAAATGGCTGAAGAAGCCAGAATTGTTATTAGAAATATAAGAAGAGATGAAAAAGAAAACATAGAAGATTTAAAAAATGAAGGTTTTTCAGAAGATGAAATTAAAAGAGCTTTAGAAAAACTTCAAAAAATCACAGACAAGTACATTAATGAGATTAATCAATTAGCAAAACAAAAAGAGGAAGAGATTCTATCTATTTAAATCCCTAAAGCATCTTCTAAAACTAAAAAAAATCCTTTATACTTAATATTTTAAGACTAAAATTTTTTGAAAAAAGTTATATATTACTACTGAAAATTTTCAGTAGTAGAGAGGTTTTATAAAATGGAAGGAAACATTATTGAAAAAGTAAAGGAATTATTATTGCCTTTATTGGAAGAAAAAGGCTTAAAATTAGTTGATGTTGAATATATAAAAGGTTCGAAACCTATACTTAGAATATATATTTATAATCCAGAAGGAACCTCTATTGATGATTGTGAATGGGTAAGCAGAAGAATAGGAGCTTTACTTGATATAGAAGATATAATTCCAAATTCTTATATTTTAGAAGTTTCTTCTCCAGGACTAGACAGAAAGCTTAAAAATAAAGAGGAATATAACCTTTTTAAAGGAAGGAATATAAAAATAAAAACAAAAGAGCCTATAGATGATGAAAAGATTTTTAAAGGAAATCTGAAAGGAATAAAAGAAAATGACAACGTTGAAATCGAAACAGATGAAAAAACAGTTGAAATTCCTTATGAAAATATATCACAGGCTCAATTACAAATAGATTGAGGGAGACCAATAAAATGAGTATGAAACTGAAAAATGTAATAGAAACAGTAGCAAGAGAAAAAAATGTCCCTGAAGAGATAATTGAAGAAGCATTAAAAGAAGGGATAAGAACTGCTGTAAAAAAAGAATTTGGATATAGGGACAACGTAAAAGTTATCTTTGATAAAGATAAAGATGAACTAAAAGTTTTAATAAAAAAGAAGGTTACTCCATTTGTGGAAAATCCACGTAGAGATATATCTTTGGAAGAAGCAAAAAAATATGATGAAAGAGCTGAAGTAGGAAAGTCTGTAAATGTTCCCCTGGATCTGGAACATTTAGGAAGAATTGCTTTAACAATCGCTAAAGATGTTATATCGCAAAAGGTTTCTCAGGTTGAAAAAGATATTTTATATAGAGAATTTAAAAACTTAGAAGGAAAAATTGTTACAGGAACCGTAAGAAGATTTATGGACGGCGACATTTTAGTTGACTTAGGTAGAATAGAAGCAATCTTACCAGAAGAAGAACAGATAAAAAAGGAAAAGTACAAAGTTGGAGATAGAATCAGAGCTTTAATATTAAGAGTTTTACCTGGAACATCATACAACATAATGGAAAGAGGAAAACTAAAAAGAACTATACACGTTTATGAGCCACCTTTAATAATTCTTTCAAGAACTCATCCAAACTTTTTGAAAAAATTGTTAGAGATAGAAATTCCAGAAATACAGGAAGGGGTAATAGAAGTTAAGGCAGTAGCAAGAGAACCAGGAGAAAGAGCAAAAGTTGCAGTCTGGACAGAGGATAAAAATATTGATCCTGTGGGAGTAGTTGTAGGATTAAAAGGAAGTAGAATTCAAAACATATCCAATGAACTTTCTGGAGAAAAAATAGATGTCATACAGTGGTCTAAGGATCCAGCAGAATTTGTTTTAAGAGCTTTAGCACCTGCCAAACCAACGAAATGGAGACTGTTAGAAGACGAAAAAAGAATTGAAGTGGCAGTTCCTAAAAATGAACTATCTTTAGCTATCGGAAAACACGGAATAAATGCAAAGCTGGCAAATAAACTAACAGGATGGCATATAGATATTTTAAGTGAAGAAGACTTTGAAAGGGTTCAGAACTTACCACGGGGAAATAGAAAGAAATGAATCCTCTCAGGGAATGTAAAGTTTGTAAAAAAAAAATTTTTAAAGGAAAATCTTTTCAGATTTTCTAAAACAAAAAGGATCTTTGATCCTTTTAAAAAAGAAGAAGGAAAGGGATTTTATATATGCCCTGAATGCTTAAAGGAAAAGATGAGAGTTTTGAATAAAATTACAAACGAAAATAAGCAGAGTCTTAAAAATAAGTTAGAAAAAGAGATAGTTTCACTTATCCAGTTAGGATGGAGAAGTAGACTTATAAAAATAGGTTTTGAGGATACAGACAAAGAGTTCAAAAAAGGAAAGAAAGGTTTTCTGATCTTAGCAAAGGATTTGTCAGAAAATAGTAGAAAAAAAATACTGAGAAAATGCATAGAAAGTAATGATAAATGTGCATATTTTGAATTCCTTACCAAGGAGAATTTAGGAAAATTCCTTGGAAAAAAAAGTGTAGGAATCATCTTTATTCCAGAAGCAAAGTTAGGAATAAAGATAAAAAATTTATTAAATAAGTATCAAAAAGTTTTTGATTAGGAGGTAACATTATTGTCAGATATTAAAGTTTCAGATTTAGCAAAAGAATTAAATGTAACATCAAAAGAAGTAATAGATGCAGTTGCAGACGTTATAGGTAAAAAGGTGAGGGCAACTTCTAAAATAGAAGAAGAGGTTGCAGAACTTGTAAGGGAAGCTCTGTCTTCAGAAGAAGTTGTGGAAGAAGAAAAACCAGAGGAAAAAGAAGAAAAAAAGGGAAAAGTTTACAAAGTATTTGATGTTTCTCATGAACTAAACATTCCTTTTGATGAACTAAAAGAAAAATTAAGAGTAGTTGGATATACAGGAGAAATAACAAACTTCTCTGAATTTGGTGAAGATATCTACAACAAGCTTTTAGATTACATTAAAGAAGAAGAAAAACGTAAAAAAGAACTTGAAGAACAAAGAAAAAGAGAAGAAGAAGAAAAGAAAAAACAGATAGAAGAGAGAAGAAGAAAAGCAAGGGAAGAACTAAAAGCTAAAAAAGAAGCTGAAGAAAAACCTAAAACTGAAATTAAAAAAGAAACACCTGAAATTAAAAAAGAAGAAAAAGTAGAAAAGAAAAAAGAAATAACTGTTGAAGAAAAAACAAAAGAAGCACCTAAAAAAGAAGTTAAATTTGAGAAAAAAGAAGAAAGAAAACCACAACCAGAGAAAAAAGAAAAAACTCAAGAAATTAAACCAGCAGCTAAAAAAGTAGAAGAAAAGAAAGAAGAGAAGAAAAAAGAAGAGAAAAAAGAGATCAAAAAACCTGTATCCGAACCTGAAAGAATCTCTAAAAAGGAAAAAGAAGAAAAAGAAGCATTAAGAAAATTATTAGGTCAACAACCTAAGAAGAAAAAGACAAAAGCAAAAAGGAAAAAAGAGAAATTGGCTAAAGCAGCAGTAGAAGAAAAAGAAAAAGAAGAAGAACTGAAAATTGTAGAAATACCAGAAGTTTTAACGGTAAAAGAGTTATCTGACCTTATAGATGTTCCTGTGAATGAAATTCTTGGGGAGTTGTTCCAGAAAGGGATGTTAATGACAATAAACCAGACTATCGATCCTGAGCTGGCAGTTGAAATAGCAGAAGAACATGGATATCTTGCAGAGATTAAAAAAGAAGGTGAAGAAGAAACAACAGTTGAAACAGAAGAAGAAGCAACAAGCGAAGAAAATCTAGTAGAAAGACCACCTGTTGTTACAGTTATGGGACATGTTGACCACGGAAAAACATCACTTCTTGATGCAATAAGAAAAACAGATGTTGCAGCAAAAGAAAAAGGTGGAATCACACAGCATATAGGTGCATATAAAATAAAACTGCCTAATGGAAAAGAAATAACATTTTTGGATACACCAGGTCACGAAGCATTTACCACATTAAGAGCAAGAGGTTCAAAAGTTGCAGATATAGCAGTATTGGTAGTTGCTGCAGATGACGGTGTAAAACCTCAAACGGTAGAAGCCATTGACCACGCTAAAAGTGCAGGGCTTCCAATAATAGTTGCAATAAACAAAATAGATAAGCCAGGTGCTGATCCTGAAAGAGTCAAAAGGGAACTTGCCCAGTATCACCTTATCCCAGAAGAGTGGGGTGGTGACACAATAATGGTTCCTGTTTCTGCAAAAACAGGCCAAAATTTAGATGAACTTGAAGAGATGATTCTTTTAGTCTCGGAAGTTTTAGACCTTAAAGCAAACCCAAACAGACCTGCAGTTGGAACAGTAATTGAATCAAAATTAGATCCAAAAAGAGGTGTAGTTGCAACGGTATTAATCCAAAACGGAACACTTCATGTTGGAGACTATTTCGTAGCAGGATACACATGGGGTAAAGTTAGAGCTATGTTTGATGAACGCGGAAACAGGCTTAAAAAAGCTGGCCCAGGAACTCCCGTTGAAATATTAGGCTTTCAAGAAATACCGAATGCAGGGGATAAGTTTATAGTCAAACCTTCAGAAAGAGAAGCAAGACAGCTTGCAGAAATGAGAAAACAAAAGAGAGATGAGGAAATTCTCGCAAAAAGAGGAAGATTATCTTTAGAAAATCTAAAAGATGTTAAAGAAGTTAATATTATTCTTAAAGCAGATGTTCAAGGATCATTAGAAGCACTTAAAAAATCCATAGAAGAACTATCTGAAAAATTTGAAGATGTAAGCATTAACATAATCCACAGTGGAATAGGTGGAATAACAGAAAGTGATGTCATGCTTGCAGCTGCATCGAATGCAATCATTATAGGATTTAACGTAAGACCAGACGCTGCAGCAAGAAGAGCAGCAGAAGAAGAAGGTGTTGAAATCAAACTTTACGGAATTATTTATGAAGTACTTGAAGATCTTGAAAAAGCATTAAAAGGATTACTTAAACCAGTTGAAAAAGAAAAATTACTCGGAACTTGCGAAGTTAAACAGATATTTAGAGCTAAAGGAATAGGAACTATCGCAGGTTGTATAGTCACCGAAGGTGTAATAAGAAGAGATGCTAAAGCAAGATTAGTTAGAGATGGAATTGTTATATATGACGGTGAAATAAACTCTCTAAAAAGATTTAAAGAAGACGTTAAAGAAGTTGCAAAAGGATATGAATGTGGTCTTACATTAAAAGATTTTAATGATATTAAACCGGGAGATATTATAGAAGCATACGAAATGGTGGCAGAACCACAGGAGTAATTTTTGAAGCAAGAAATTTTAGAAAAAAAAGATATTAAAGTTGTAGAAATATTCAGAACAATCGAAGGCGAAGGACGATGGGTAGGACTGCCCATCGTTTTTATAAGATTAGAAGGATGCAACCTTAGATGTGAATGGTGTGATACAAAATATTCCTACGATGGAATCACTTTTAAAACATATAAAATCTCGGAACTCATACAGCAGATAGAAAAACAAAATCTAAAACGGGTATGCATTACAGGAGGAGAGCCATTTTACACACCTGAACTTCCAATATTAACGGAAACTTTACTTGAAAAAAACTATAAAGTATTTATTGAAACAAATGGAACTTTATGGCTTCCAGAAATGGAACCTTTATTTAATGAGAACCTATATATAACCTGTTCGCCAAAACCACCTACATACTATATCCATCCAAAACTTATACCGTTTGTATCAGAGCTAAAATTTGTTGTTGATAAGTACATAAAAATTGAGGATATTATTAAACCAGAATTTATTCCTCTAATAAAAAATGACATAATCGTTTTACAACCTGAAAGTAATAAACCAGAAATGGTAAAAAAAGCATTAAAATTTCAAGATGAACTATTAAAACATGGGGTAGAGAGCAGGATTATACCTCAATGTCACAAAGTTTTAGGACTACCATAAGAGAAGTATATGGAAGGAATTTTTAAAGACGAAGCTATCGTTTTAAGAAAATCTTTAGTTGGCGAGAATGATATATCTATTACGGTTTATCTAAAAAAGTATGGAAAAGAAAATATATACATACCTTATGGTCAAATTATAAAAAATCCGATAGTTCCAATATCAGAGCCTTTTAACTGGTTCAAAGGTGTATTTATAAAAAGGAAAGAAAAGCTTTACATAAAAGAGATAGACAACTCTAAAAATTTAGCAATTTTAATATCACAGGATTTAAAAAAATTTGAAAAGGCAATTTATCTTTCTAAAATTTTCAACAGATACGTTATATCTCCTGATGAAAAGATGTTCATCTTCTTAAAAAGATTTTTTTACTATTTAACAATTTCAAAAAATCCTGATATTGATGAGCTGAATTTCCTTGTGAAATTTATTTATCTGAACGGAATTTTTCCAGAGTTAGAAAGATGCAGAAGATGTGGAGTGAAAATAACAAAAAAGAATTTTGGTTATATTTCCATAGATACAAACAGCGTAATTTGTAAACAATGTGAGTACAAACTAACTAAATTGGATTTTTCGGATGTTTTAAGTCTGGAAAGACTAAAAAACATACCATTTAAGGATTTAGGAAAAATAGATATTCCAGAAAAAAAGATCAAAAATTTAAAAGAATTTTCTCTTGATTATATAAAGAAAAATTTAGAAATATAAAATAAAAAGGTGGGCTTAAAGCCCACCTTAAATGTTTATCAGACTTTGTACTGATTTAGGATTTCATCCCAGACAGTTTCAGGATTTTCAGGTTTGTATTTTTCTTTTAATGCCTCAACTTTTTCTTCAAAAGTTGGGATATCCTCTGTTTTGTAGAAAATTCCTATCGGAACTTTAGCTTCAGGATCCCAGTCAGAATCTAAAGCGTGAGAAGCAAGCTCATGAGCTTTACCTAAATCTGAAGGGTCGTGTCCTAATTCTTTATTAATATCTACTAATCTGCCTTTGTAGAATTTGAATGTATCAATCTTGTTGTAAGTAGGACAAGGTGAAAGAATGTTTACAAAAGCAAAACCTTTATGTTCTATAGCTGCTTCAATAATTTCAGTCATATGTTTTGGGTTTCCAGCATATGTTTGA
>JALVEZ010000070.1 GCA_027030405.1 Hydrogenothermaceae bacterium
ATTATCTTACTGAAAGACTAAAGGAAGCAGATCTGTTAGATGATATAAAAGTTGTTAGCATAACACTGTGGGAAACAGAAACAGGAAAAGCTACTTACAAAGGCGAATAATGGAGTATATTGTATTAAAAGTCAATTGAGGTAAAAAATATGGCAACCATCACTATAAAGTTAGATGACGAAAAATATAAAGAACTTATAAAGTTAGCAAAGAAAGAGGGTTATGAGAATATAAATGAGTTTTTAAAAAACAAAATAGAGTTAAGTATTTTAAAAAGAAAAAAACTTCCTGAAAGTTTTTATAAAGGTGCTTCAAAACGAGCAGATGTTAAACCTTTAAATAGAGAAAACCTATATGACAGAATATAAAATTTTCATAGATACTAATATTTGGATTTATGCTTTTGTAGAAAAGAATGAGAATAAAAGAAAAATTATATTAGAATTTTTAGAGCAGCTTTTAAAAGAAACTACCGTTGTAGTTTCAATCCAAGTTATAAATGAGTTTCATTATGCATGTTTTAGAAAATATAAATTAAAAGAAGATGAAATATATAGGTTTGTAAATGATATAAAATCAATAGCCCAAGTTAGTTCATTAGATTTTGATATTTATGAAAAGGCTTTTAAATTAAGAAAAAGATACAATATTTCTTTTTGGGATAGTTTAATTATTGCTGCTGCAGTGGAAAACAACTGTAAAATTTTGTATTCAGAAGATATGCAAGATAAACTTAAAATTGACAATTTAATAATAAAAAATCCTTTTAACACTTACAAAGGCGAGTGATGGAAAAATTATTACCTGTAATCCTAATTATGGTAGGAGCTACCATTTTATATTTTGTAATCGGATACAAATTCATAAAAAAATATAAGGGAAGTAAAAATGGCGATAATTAAATCTTACAAAGGAAAATATCCAAAAATTCATCCATCAGCATTTATAGCTGAAAACGCAGTTATTATAGGAGATGTAGAAATAGGAGAAGACTGCTCCATATGGTATAACGTAGTAATAAGAGGAGATGTTAACTACATAAGAATCGGTGACAGAACAAATATACAGGATGGCACAGTAATCCACGTGGATCATAAAAAATACCCTACAATAATAGGAAAAGAAGTAACGGTCGGGCACAGCGTAACTCTCCATGCCTGCACAGTAGAAGATCGATGCCTCATCGGAATGTCATCAACAGTTATGGATGGTGTAGTTGTGGGAAAAGAATCAATAGTAGGAGCAGGAGCTTTAGTTACTCCTCATAAAAAAATAGAACCCCAATCTTTATGGACAGGTTCGCCTGCAAAATTCAAAAGAAAACTTACAGAAGAAGAATTACAATGGCTGGAAAAGTCGTATCAAAACTATATTAATTACAAAAATTCTTATTTAAATGAGTTATAATATTCAACCTAAAATTTAAGGAAAGGAGTGAGAGCAACATGACAAAAGCAGATATTGTCAACTGGATCCTAAGAAATAAAAAAACAAAACTAACAAGAAAAGAAGTACAGGAAGTTGTTAACAAAATTTTCGATAAAATAATAAACGAATTAGAAAATGCAGAAGATAACACAAAAGTTCAAATTTCAGGATTCGGAACATTTTTAGTAAAAAGAAGAGCTTCTAAAATAGGAAGAAATCCGAAAACAAAAGAAGAAAAATTGATTCCAGAAAGATTAGGAATATCTTTTAAACCTGGAAAACATCTTAAAGAAGCATTAAAGAAAAAATAAAACCATTCGGAGCGTAGCTCAGGTGGTAGAGCACTGGCATGGGGGGCCAGAGGTCGCAGGTTCAAGTCCTGTCGCTCCGACTTTACCCCCTGATTTTAAAGCTGAAGAAGTTCCCTTATTTCATCATCAAGTTGTTTACATCTCGGGCAAATCGTATCGCCGTTTCCTTTATAAGAGAAAGGAACCATACATTCAGAACAAGGAATCATAACATGCTCTGCAAGTAAAATTGTATTATTAACAAAATCTTCAACTGATAATTTCTCTGCCAGGTGAAGACATTCTTCAGGACATACTTCGTGGCAAATTCTACATTTGATACAGTCAGACGGTTTGAACAGAACCTGAAGTCTATCTTTTCCTGGATGAATTGCTCCAGTTGGGCATATATTCATACAGATCGAACAGTTTGTACATTTGTCTGTTTCTATCCATTTTTGAGAAGTGAAGGAAATCTTATCAACTTCCCATTCTTTTCCTTCAAGTTCAATTTCAGAATCTTTTAATGTTTCCAGTAATGTTGTTCTTTTTTTAGGAAATACTTTTTCTTCTACGATATTTTTATATTCTCTCTCTTCTTCTTCATTTCTTAATGCATCTATTTGAGGAATATTTTGAGCAAGCATCCAGAATGCTAAGCCAGCTGTTTTTTTCGTAAAACCTTTTAAAAAGGATCTTCTATCTTTATCTTTAACTTCCTCTTTTTGTGGCTCAAATTTTATGTCTTCAAGTTTTATTCTATAAGGAACTTCCAACTGTTCCAATATATAATTGGCCTCATCAACATTCTTTGTAATGTCCTTTAATAAAGAACCAATAAAACATCCTTCGCAATGACCTTTATCCATATAGATGTCAGTATGTTTTTTTAAAGCAAGTGAAGCAAGATACTGAGGATCTATAGAGGAAAGACAAGGAACATTTGATTTACAACTGATAAGTGTTTCTCCAGATTCTACCATATTGTCAAAGAACTCTTTTGGATCAAAACCTTTCAAGGAGAATGCTTCAGAAGGACATACACCTACACATGCTCCACAGGATACGCATTTATCTTCGTTTAACGTCACTCTATCATTCACAATCTCAACAGCACCTTCTATCGGACAAATATCAGCACATTTTGTACAGGAAGAATCCCTGTAATATGTTCGAACACATGTGTATATATCAAATTGAATTTTGTCTGAAGCCATTTTGCAACACCTCACTAAATTTTTAAATATCTAATAATTTAAGCCTTTTTCTCAGCTTTTTTAGGCATTTCCATTGTAAGAACCGTTAACAACCATATAAAAGTAATGATTCCTAAAAATATAAAAACAGGTTTAAATCCATACTGTAAAAGGTAACCACCAACAGCACCACCTACAAAAGCTCCTAAAAACTGAGATGTATTAAATACACCTGAAGCAGTCCCTTTCATATGAGGTTTTGCATATCTACTCATCAACGATGGCATTATAGGTTCTAACATCATAAATCCAGTAAAATACACAATAATAGAAATAACTGCAGGAACAAAATGATTCTCAAAAGTCATAAACATACCAAAAGAAATAATTAGAATAAGAATTCCCATTATTTTAACTTCTTTTATCAAGCCTTTTTTCTCAGCAATGATAGTAGAAGGAACCATTAATGTTAAACCAACTAAAAACATAACCAGATATACTATCCATAGTTTATCAACAGGAATAAACTGCTTTAAAATCAACGGAGCAGCAGTAAATACGGCAGTTAATCCCATATGTAAAGTAAACATACCAAAATCCATTTTCAGTAAATTCTTATCCCTTAAAACTTCACCTAAGTAAGAACCTGTAAATTCTGCATCATCGTGGTGAACTATAACTTTAGGTCTTGGAATTCCCCAAATAATGTAAGGTAAAGAAATTAAAGCTAAAATTGCAGTAAATACAAAGACACCACCTAATCCAAAATGGGAAGCAATGAAAGGCCCTAAAACCATCCCAAAGGCAAATGCCATACCTATAGAAGCACCGATGGTAGCCATTGCTCTTGTTCTTACTTCTTCTCTTGTTAAATCAGCTATTAAAGCTATTACTACTGAAGAAACTGCTCCCATACCCTGTAAAAATCTACCAGCAATTAACCAGTAAATATCATGTTCAAATGAAGCATAGGCAGCAAGACCACTTCCTAAAAAGAAAATTATAGTCGACAGTATAAGAATCGGAATCCTTCCATATTTATCACTCCATAAACCGTACGGAATTTGAAAAAATGCCTGTGTTAAACCATAAGCACCGATAGCGAGACCAACTAAAAATGAAGTGGCACCTGGAAATTCTGAAGCATATATACTGAGAACTGGTAAAACAAGAAATAATCCAAGCATCCTTAATGAAAATACACCTGCAAGTCCAAGTGTGGCCTTTCGTTCCTCAGGTGTAAAATCTTTATCTATCAACTGTCAGACCTCCGATAATATAATTTTATAAAC
>JALVEZ010000071.1 GCA_027030405.1 Hydrogenothermaceae bacterium
ATTAAGGTGAGCATTATGAGAAACATGTATCTTAAACTTTTTATATTCATGGCAATAACCTCCTTTAGATTTATATATCTAATATATGTCAAATGTATTTTATGATTAATATATTTTTTCTTATATACTTATAAATATAAATATTTGATGATAAAATTTTGTTAATAACAATTGAACAGAGGTGAAGAAAATGAAGAACATATACGTTTTAGGCGGTGGAATCGGTGGTGTTGAAGCCGCAATAGCTCTAACAAAACAGTTTAAAAAAGATAAAAACTATAAAATTCACCTTATTTCTAATAGACCTTTCCTGTATATATACCCAATAAGCATATGGATTCCAGTAGGAAAAAGAACATTTGATGACGTGATTATGAATATCCAGCAAATTGCCGACATACACGGATTTAATTTTATACAGGAAGAAGTTAAAGAGATAAAAGCATCAGAAAACAAAATCATTACAGACAAAGGTGAACACTCTTACGATTACAGCATTGTAGCTTTAGGTGGAACAAAGTTAAGACCAAAAGGAATAGAACATACACTCTCTATATGCGGAAGCCCAGAAGAAGCATTAAAAATACAGGAAAGATTTTTTGAACTTATTGAGAAAGGAGAAGGAACAATAGCCTGTGGATTCGGTGGAAACCCAAAAGATCCAACTGCAGTAAGAGGTGGGCCAGTTTTCGAAGTGTTATTCAATTTCGACACCTATTTAAGAGACAAAGGAATAAGAGACAAATTCAATTTAATATTCTTCAGCCCATCACAGGAAGCAGGAAAAAGACTCGGGGAAGCAGGATTAAAAAAACTTCAAAAGTTGTTCCAGGATAAAAATATCCAACCTGTTTTGGGTAAAAAGATAAAACAGTTCGAAGAAGATGGAATCGTTTTTGAAGATGATTCTAAAGTTAATGCAGATTTAATACTGTTTACACCTGGATTAAATGGACACCCTGTTTTAAAAAATTCAGATCTTCCTTTAACAGAAGCAGGATTTGTAAAAATCAATAAGTTCTGTCAGGTTGAAGGTTATGATAACTGCTATGCAATCGGCGATTGCGCTTATTTTGAAGGGCCAAACTGGCGTGCAAAACAGGGACATATAGCAGAAGTTATGGGAAGAATTTCTGCTAAAAACATAAAACTTCAAGAAGAAGGTAAAGAACCTACGGAAACTTACGAAGGACATTTAAGTATCCTTTGTGTAATGGATTTAGGAAGACAAGGTGTTTTTGTTTACAGGAATGATAAGAAAGCTATTGCTCCTATGGGAGTATGGGCACACTGGGCAAAACTGGCATGGGAAAAATACTATAAACTGAACAAATTAGGAAAAGCACCTACACTTGATTTTGAGTTATAAATAAAACATTACAACTTTAAAAAAGTGGTAAAATAAATTTATTAAGTAAAAATCAACGGAGGTAACGAAATGTTAAAAAGAGTTATAAAAGCTGGTGTTGTTTTATCTGCTGGTGCTATTTTATTCACAGGATGTGCTACTAAAGAATATGTTAAACAACAAATCAAACCGGTAGCTGAAAAAGTACAAACTTTAGAACAAAGAGTAGATAACCTTGAAAAAAGAGTATCCAACTTAGAATCTCAAATTTCTGCAATTAAATCTTCTACAGAAAATAACAGCAACCAAATTTCTGATTTAGGAAAACAAATTGATGTTATTTCTGCTCAATATGAAAGATTAAACTCTGAATTACAAAGAGTTAAAGCAAGTGCTGAAAACTGTGCTGAGAAATGTGATGAAGCAGTTAGAAAAGTAAATGAATTAGAAGCAGAAGTAAAAAGACAAAATGCAAATATCGAAAGCTTAATTAACAAAAGCTTAAGAAAATAATATTAAATGGAGGCTCAAGCCTCCATTTGTTATATCCCAATAATTTTTATTATTACCCTTTTAGGTCTTTGACCATCATACTCGGCATAGAATACTTCCTGCCAGGGCCCAAGATCTAATTTTCCTTTTGTTACAGGTAAAACAACCTGAAGATGAGTTAATAGATTTTTAAGATGAGCGTCCGCATTATCTTCTCCTGTTAGATGATGTTTATAATCTTCTTTAAAGGGTGCTAACTTTTCAAGCCATTCCCAGATGTCCTCGTGTAGTCCCTCTTCATCATCCTGAATAAAAACGGAAGCAGTTAGATGCATTGCAGAAACAAGGCATAAACCTTCCTGTATTTCAGATTTATCAACAGCCTCCTGAATCCTATCGGTGATTTTTATAAGATCTCTTCTTTTTTGTGTATTAAAAACAAGATACTCTGTGTATGCTTTCATTTTCACCTCTCCGTTTTTATTTTTATTATACTTCAGTCGTTAAAAAATCCTCTTGATTTCATCGCCTGAGAAATTTCTTTTGAATTGTTTATTGATTTATTTAAGAAAAAATAAAAAACAGTAGAAATAAAATTGTATAGTTCTCTTTGTTTTGGTTTTTCTATTGTTCTGCTTTTCAAAGCCATTTTAAAATCAATAAAATATTTCTTAAACATCAATATCTGGCTGAAAGATAACACCAGTAAATAAGTTAATGTTTTTGAAAAGGATAAAGCCTTAAAAAGATTAACTTTTTCAATAAATAAAAATGTTAAAAAAGTCAGACTGAACACCCTTAAATTTATCAACACTACATAATCAATCCATTCGGTTCCTTTGAATATAGAGTACAAAATATACGATATAGAAACTATACTGTTAAAGACAAGAATTGATAAAACAGATTTTTTTAAAATAGAAAAAATATCTTTACCTGCTAAAAAACAAAATAAGAGAATAGAAACTGCAAAAAAATAAATGTTATGAATAGAAGTAAGAGCTATTACAGAAAAAATGTATAAAAAAAATAAAACTTTATCTCTCATTTTTTAAAAAGACCTTCATTCCCCAAAAAATACCAAAAATCATCACAATTCCCAAAATTGCAGACAGGTAATATGAGATCAAAGGATTTTTATCTCCCAAAGAATAATCAGGGATTACAGGTTTTACAATCTCTTTACCTTTTTCCATTCCTTCAGGAACAAAACCTAAAACTTTCTCAAAATAACTTAAATCCCATTCACCCCACGCAGGATTTTCAGTTAAAAGCCCCACAGGAATCAACACAAGCAATATTAAAATAGGAATCAATAAATATCTAAGCTTCATTCTGGACACCTTTAGTTAAAGATAATTTTAGTTTTTCAACAAACTTGACCACAAGGACAGTATAAATTCCTTCAACAACTCCAAAATAAACCATATGAGAAAACACGAGGGCAGGAATTGTTATACTCAGATCAAATGGAAAAAATAGAGGTTTACCTTCGGAATCGTGGGCAACTATCGGTTGAATTCCTAAAAATAAAGCAATAACAAAAGAAGCAGTTACAATGGAAACCCAACCTGAAATAAATAAAGCAATACCTTTATTAAATCTTTTTAAAAATTTATAAGAATAATAAGCAGAAAAAGAAGCTACAAAGCCCATAGATATAGAATTTACAGCCCAGGCTGTAATCCCACCATCACCAAAAATCAGACTCTGTATTAACAATACAAGACTTAAACAAATAAAAGATATCCACGGATCAAACAGTATTGCTATTGCAGCTGCACCTATTGCATGTCCGCTTGTTCCACCTGGAATGGGGATATTTATCATCATTACTAAAAAAGAAAGTGCCGTCAGTGTAGCAATAAATGGCAAGGTTTCTTCGCTGAGTTCCTGTTTTAATTTTTTTAAACCGTAAGCAAAAAGCGGAACTGCCACTGCATAACTTGGAATATATGTAATTGGAGATAAATAACCGTCAGGAATATGCATAACTACCTCAAAACTTTTTATAATTTAATATAAGGTAAAGAGTTTAAATTTTCATCAATTTATTCAATCAGTCCTTTTCTTTTAAGTTCCCATCTTTTAGAAACAGAATAAATGGCAGGAACTATTATCAATGTAAGAATCGCAGAGCTGACAACTCCACCTATCATAGGTGCGGCTATTCTCTGCATAACTTCTGAACCAACCCCTGTTATATACATAATAGGTAATAAGCCAGCTAAAATTGCAGAAACTGTCATCATCTTTGGTCTAACCCTTAAAACTGCCCCTTCATAAATTGCGTCAAAAAACTGCTTTTTATTGATTTTTCCATATTTGTCTAATCTTTCTTTTATCGCTTCTTCA
>JALVEZ010000072.1 GCA_027030405.1 Hydrogenothermaceae bacterium
CGTGCCCGTATGCGTCAGCCTTAACAACTGCAAATATATCTTTTTTACAAAACTGGTGTAAACTTTGAATATTTTCTTTCAGCTTAGATAAAGAAACTTCAGCCCAGCTTCTATGAACCAATTAATGTTCTCTCCTTTTATATAGTGACTTTTAAATATTTCTTACTAATATATTTTACTTACTATTTTTAGATTTGCTTGTTAGTTAGTATTATATTGCAAATTTTTTAATATAAATGGAATATAGATAAGGTTTCTATTCTTTAGAAAAAGAGATTAAAAATTTATAGGAAAAAAATCCTCTCATAAAGAGAGGATCTTAATTTAAAATAATTTTTAAGGATTATTACCACAAATAGTATTTTTTGTTAAATTAATATTTGTTGTTGTAAAGTTAAATGTCTTAACTTCAAAAGGAATTTCCTCAAATGTTATATCTCCTTCATAATCTTCCACAATTGTTTCAGAGCTAAGGTCTTGAGGCGTATAATCTGTCTTTTTTAAATAGTCTGAACAAGCATCAATATAACCAACATTTTTATCTAAGGATATTTCTATTAGTTTTAAACCTTGGTCTGAAGCATCAAATAAATTGCTATAGTAAACAAAACCAAATACTTTTAATTCATTATTGGAAGAAGAAATTTCTCTCATATTTCTTTCACAGTTATATGAACCTTTTGGACAAAGATTTCCAAAGTTTGTATCAAACATCCAATCTATATTTTCAATACCTAAAGGAGCAGATATTATTGAAGAACCTATCTTTCCTAATAAATATGCATTTCTTATAAGGAAAAGTCTGTCATTTTCAAAGTAAAAGTCTTCAACTTTGAGATGAAGTGAGCAATCATTAGCGTCTCCTATTTTTTTAGAAGTAATAAGCTCTCCTGTTTCTGAATTTAATATAATAATAGCTGGTTGGAAGCATCCACTACCATACTCTAATGTTATATAAATTTTACTGTCGTAATATCTAATATCATATGGATAAAAAGCTTCTCCACCTATTCCTATTCTTTTTTTCCAGATAATATTGAAATTAGAATCTAATTTTGCAACAAAATTATAAGATAGTATGTAAATAAATGTACCATCAGTTGTTATAGATCTTATAGCCTTATTTGGTCGATAATTTTTTTCTATACTTAATATATTATTTTCATAAGCATATTTTGTTATTTGCCAATTAGAGTATGAAAGTGAAATTAGAGAATTATTAACCGATATAATTTTTTTACTAAATTCTAGACTTGGAATACATACACTGTTATAATCAACAGGAGTCAGTGTAGAGTCAAATACAGTTAAACAGGAATATCTACCTTTATTATCAAATAATTTATAAGTGATAAAGTAGTTATTTCCATTTCCATAAATATATGGAAACTGCTCAACAGCCCCTAAATCAAGAAAGGCCTGATTGAGATAATCTAATTCTACTGCTCTGATTAAATTAAAGTCTCTATCTGTTAAAACAAGATATGGAAGATATTTGTTTGTACTAGGTTCTGTTTTTTCAAAAATAAATGCTATTGCTTGTTCACTCTCTTTATCATAGAAGAAAGAAGCTTTTGAAGCCGATAAAATCGGAATATTTATTGATGTAATATAACCTGTAGATTTCACTTCTATAGTAGTTGTTAAGCTATAGGTTGTTCCATCTTTAAATTTAACTTTTATTTCTGGGTTATAAGTTCCACTTTTTTCATACGTATGTTGAATTTCATTGCTGTCTGTTTCTAAATCAATATTTCCATCACCATCGAAGTCATAGTAAATCCTTTCAACTTCTGTTTTTGGTTTATATGCGTAAACTTTAAAGTTAACTGTTAAAGGAACTTTTCCTTCTTTTGGATTCGTTTCTAAACTTAAGTAAGGTTCTATATTCTCAGCAAAGTTAAATGAGTAGTTTATATCTTGGTATAATGTTGAGATTTCCACATTTATCTTTGAAATTTGGTTTATCTCATCTTTAGATAAAGATACATTAAGTTCAGGTTCTGTTGTTATATATTCGTATTTTCCATCTCCGTTTATATCCCATTTGTATTCTGTTATTAAATCTTTATTTTCAATTTCAGATAGATTTAGAGTTAAGTAAACATTTACATTAGAATCTTCAATCTTTTCTACTTTTCCCGAAGGGGATACACTTAAATTTAAACCTTTATAAAGAATAATAGCTACATTATAAAGGTCTGATTTATTGCCTTTATTATCAACAACCCAAAAACCAACACTGTATGAACCTTCTTTTTCAAACTGAATAGTTACCTTATTAATGTCTGAGAATGTGTAATCTGCAATTTTATCACTATTTATATCTGCATATATTTTACTTATGCTTTCCTTTGGATAAGCATCAATTCTAAAAGTAGCTACTGCAGGAACTACCTTGCTTAATAAAGAGTAAGTAATTGATTTTATATAAGGTTTTTCAGGTATAGCCTTAATAGTTACTTCCTTACACTTACTAACCGTATTTAATCCATCAGAAACATACACACATATATTTGCTTTAATATCATTTCCTTTTGGATGAATTACTTTGAATTTCTTCTTAGCTCCTATATTACTTTCTTCAGGTTTTAGGTAAGGAGGAACTTTCCACAAATAGCTCAAAGTATCGTTATCTTTATCTTCAGCTTTTGCACTAAATATTGTTTCATTTGTATCAACATCAATTATTTCAGGTATATTTATCTCAGTTATAACTGGAGATTTATTTTCTAAAATAATTTCTACTTCTTTTTTATAAGTATCGCATACATTTCCATAGCAAACTTGAGCGAAAATATTTGCCTTATTGCCAATTTTTGAAAGAACTTTTTTATCGGGAATAATTACAGCTATTTCTGGTTGATTTCCTTTTCCTATAACAAAAGATTTCAGAAGAACTTTGTATTCTTTTATATTTCCAATCTCTTTTAAAGTAGGATATTTCTCAACTGTTACATCAAACTTAACTTTAAACGTATCTTTTGGTTTAATCTGATCAGGAATTGATACAGAACTAATTTTTGGTATTTCTCTTTCATATACATTAAATTCAAGATTTGTAATTTTCTTTATTCTTATTTCTGTTAAATTTCCATTTACTTTATACTCTTTTCCATTATTTTCAAGTAAACCTGCAAAAGTTAGTTTAAAATCAAGTGCCATTACTCTTTTATTTATTGGAAATTCACATTCTATCTCATGTTCTTTTAAAGAACATTTATCAGTTAAATCAATTTTGGTATGAGTTAACCCAAATCCACCTGTAAGGAATAATGTATCTATTTTTGAAACTTTGTAGTCTTTTCCTGTAAATGAGATTATCAATTTAACTTTTTCCAGTCCTATTATAGGCATGTTAACGCTTCCTATATATGCCGCTATGTTTTGAGAACCAGATTCTATACCAGGTGTAAAGAAAAATTGTGGATTTATGCTGAAGTTATTAGTTAAAGGTATATTTATCCCGTTTCTATTTAATATTAGCTGGAATAAATGACCCCCACTAAAACTTGCAGTTTCTAACTGTTCTGCATCTAAATTTAATGTTTCTCCAGTTTCGTAGTTAACCCATTCCGTATAAGGAGAAGAAGTTCCTACTAAGGATTCTAATGTTATAACATATTTTGTTAATCTTATGATTATGTCTGATAAATCAACTAAAAGACCGATATTAGGTTTTTCTTCATTTTGTAATGAGGAAATTAATTTTTGTGAATTTATTAACGATTGTGAATATAGATTACTTATCATTTCAGCAACAGCTATTTTAGTCAAACTACAACACGCTGGTAGAGAAGATGGATCTGGAACAAGTGCTTTTTTAATATCATCTGTTAAACATTCTTCAGGTATATACTCTTTAAATAAGTGACCAATATCTCTCATAATAGCTCTTATTTCGGAATCTATTGTATTCATTAATTCTTTGTTTTTTATCTTACCCATAGCTTCTTGCTGGTCAAACCATATTTGGATACCAGTTGCTACAATCTGAGCTGATGCTATAGCAGTTGCTGCTGCTTTTGGATTGAGGAATCTTGGTTGTTTTTCAAGACCTTTTACAAACTTTCCAGCAAGTTCTCCAACTTTTTTAAAGTTTTTATTGTTTTTTAAATAGTTAGAAACATCTCTTAAACAATTAATAAAATTCGGGTTAAACTCTACATTATCTTTATCTATGATAGTAT
>JALVEZ010000073.1 GCA_027030405.1 Hydrogenothermaceae bacterium
TCACACTTGTTCAGAACTTAAAAGGTGGAATGGAAGCCTGGTTAGAAGAACATGATGAGATTGTTGAGGAAGATGAATATGAACCACCTAAAGCTGGTGGTGGTGGTGGTTGCTTATAATAGCAATAATATTAATGAATACTAAAGGTTATTAAACACAAGGAGGTAAGATTTATGGCCTTATCAAGAAGGGACTTTCTAAAAGTTCTAAGTGCTACGGGAGCTGGAGTGACTTTAGGTGGTAACGCAGCTTTTGCAAAAGATAAAGCGTTGATGGTTGAAGATCCAAGACACTCTTACCCAAACAGCTCTTATACAGAAAATATGTATAGAAAAGAGTTTGCTTACACTTACGGTAAGAAAGAAGAACACGGAACAGCTTACCACTGTGTAAACTGTCAGGGTAACTGTGCATGGGATGTTTGGGTAGATAATGGAATAGTAACAAGGGAAAACCAGGTTGCTAACTATCCTCAAATAAATGCAAAAATCCCTGATTTTAACCCAAGGGGTTGTAATAAAGGGGTTCAGCATTCTCAAATAATGTATGAAAAAGATAGAATTCTTTATCCTTTAAAAAGGGTAGGAAAAAGAGGCGAAGGTAAGTGGAAAAGAATTACATGGGATGAAGCTGTAACAGAAATAGCAGAAAAAATTTATGAAACAATGCTCAATAAAGGGCCTGAAGGTTTATATATCCACGTTGGTGCAGGTATGCTTACAGAAGGTAGAGCAGCATCTGGTAAGAGATTAGGTGCTTTGCTTGGAGCTGTAAGACCTTATATTGCATCATACGTTGGTGATATGTTCCAGGGTGTATCTGTTGTTTATGGTGAAGGTAACGTAGGTTGTACATGGGACTTCCAGTACGTAACAGATGTCCAAGTATATTGGGGAATGGATCCTAACAAAACAAGAATTCCTGATGCTCACTTTGTATGGGAAGGAAAGTATAACGGTTCAAAAGTTATAGTAATTTCACCAGAATTTAATGCTACTGCAATTCATGCAGATTTATGGATACCTGTAAGAGCTGGATATGATTCATTTTTAGCAATGTCTGTAATGAATGAGATCTTCCAGAAAAAACTTTACAAACCTCAATTTATAAAAATATTTACAGATTTACCTTTCTTAGTAAGATTAGACAATAAAAAACTTTTAAGACTTTCAGATATTGATGTGGAAAATCCTCCTCCAGAATTTGATGAGGAAATTTACAAAGTATTTGAAGAAAAAGCAGAAGGAGGAGAGTTTGAAGCAGATGCTTGTTTCTTCTCATGGAACACAAAAACAAATAAGTTAACTTTAATGCCTGGAACAGAAGGAAACCCGATTAAAACATTAAGACTTAAAGATGTTGGTTGGGATATTGATCCTGCCCTTGAAGGTAAATGGGAAGTTACATTAAAAGACGGAACTAAAGTTCCTGTAACTACTGTGTTTGAACTCGTAAAAGCAGAAGCTGCTAAGTTCCCAGCAGAAAAGACTCATAAGCTCACAAATGTTCATCCTAAATTAGTAGAACAGTTGGCGATTGATTTAACTCAGCCAAAAGTTGTTAACTTAAACGTTGGATTTACACTAGGTAAATATTTTAACGGATTGTTAGGACATAGAAACGTTGCTTCATTACCTGGTTTAAGTGGAAGACTTGGGCCATACGGTGGTTTAAACACTGAGAATGAAGTGGCAATCTCAGGTATGGGTGTTATCTCAAGTTTTGCTGGTAAATACAAACACAGATTTGCTTCTGGTTTTGTAAGTGAGTACGTTTTAGGAAACGTTTTTGAATCAGCTGAAAAACTTTACTCTGATGAAGATATCAAGAGAGGAACAGGTTGGTCTAAAGATAAATATATCCAAACAGTAAAAGATATACTTAAGAAAACAGCAAATGACGAAGGAAACAAAAATGTTAAGAAGACTGATGGAAAACCATACTGGACAACAGTAGAAACATTCCTTTTATTTGCAGATGCAAGATTTAGAAGAAACAAAGGTGGAACATACAAAGAAGCATTCCTTAAAAAAGCTAAATTCTTAGCATACGTTGATTTTAGAATGAGTGATTTTGCAACTTATGCAGACATTGTATTACCTGCAAAATCTCACTATGAAGTATGGGATATAAGAACAAATCCTGGATACCATAGATTTGCAAACTTAGCACAACCTCCTCAAAACTTAAAACCAGTTGGGGAAGCTAAAGATGAATGGTCAATCTGTACAATGATTGTTGAAAAGCTTGAAGAAATTGCTAAGAAAAAATACAAAGAAACTGGTGATGAAAGATACATTAAGATACCTGATGAAGAACACCTTGCAGAAGGTGGATACAGACCAATGGATAAATTGGTTGAACTTTATACTGAAGAAGGAAAACTTAGAACAGATTTTGATGCAGTTAAAATGGCACTTGAAAACGTTGACCAGTTTAAACCAAATACAATAGAGTCAATGAGAAAAAGAGGTGGCTTCCTTGTATTAAATGAAAAAGCAGGAAAGTCTTCACCTTTATATCCAGACAAACCTTACAACTCTTTTGAAAACAACCTTTACTTATTCGAAAGATTTGAAACATTATCTGGAAGATTAACTTACTATGTTGACCATGACCTCTGGATTGAATTAGGTGCTAATGTTCCAACAGCAAGAGAGCCAATCAGACCTAAGAAATATCCATTTGTATTAATGACTCCTCACGCAAGATGGTCAATTCACTCTACTTATAAGACATCTAAAACTCTCCTCAGATTACAGAGAGGAAAACCTTACGTAATGATTAATCCTGAGATTGCTAAGAAAAAAGGTATCAAAGATGGAGATGAAATAAGAGTGTTCAACAATATCGGTGAATTTTATGCGATGGCTAAAGTTTATCCATCTGCACCTAAGGATGCAGTTCTTATTGAACACGGATGGGAACCATTCTTCTTCAAGAATAAGAAAAACCATAATGATGTAGTTGGTGACTTGCTAAACCTTCTTGAGCTTTCAGATGGTTGGGGACACTTGAAATTCGGTGGTAACTGGGATGGTAACCAACACGCTTATGAAACATCAGTAGATATTGAAAAGGCTTAATTTAAAAAGGAGGTAAATTAAATGTCAAAAAGACAACTTGCAATGGTAATGGATTTAAATAAATGTATAGGTTGCCAAACTTGTACAGTTGCATGTAAAACACAATGGACAAATAGAAATGGTAGAGAATACATGTACTGGAACAACGTTGAAACTCAGCCAGGTGAAGGTTATCCAAGAGGATGGCAAGAAGCAGGTGGAGGTTTTGACGAAAACGGTAACCTTCAGGATGGTATCATTCCTGATATGGTTCTTGATTACGGTGTGCCTTGGGATTATAACCACGATGAGCTTTTTGAAGCAGAAAATATTCAACCAGATTCTGACCCTGTATGGGGACCAAACTGGGATGAAGACGTTGGTGAAGGTGATTGGCCTAACTCTTACTATTTCTATTTACCAAGAATTTGTAACCACTGTTCAAACCCAGGATGTTTAGCTGCTTGTCCAAGAGAAGCTATATTCAAAAGAGAACAGGATGGAATTGTTTTAGTTGATTTAGATAGATGTCAGGGATACAGATACTGTATTGCAGGATGTCCTTACAAAAAGATCTATTTCAATCCAAAACTTTCAAAATCAGAAAAATGTATATTCTGTTTCCCAAGAATTGAAAAAGGTTTACCTCCAGCATGTGCTCATCAGTGTGTTGGAAGAATTAGATTTGTAGGATTCTTAGATGATAAAGAAGGACAGGTTTACAAACTTGTTCACAAATATAAAGTTGCATTACCATTAAGACCAGATATGGGAACACAGCCAAACGTATATTATGTTCCTCCAGTTCTCCAACCACCTAAATTTGACGAGAACGGAAAACCTATCGAAGGTGAAGACAGAGTTCCAATAGAGTACTTGGAAAAACTTTTTGGTCCAGCTGTTCATGAAGCAATTGCTGTACTTAAATCTGAGATGGCTAAAAGAGAAAGAGGAGAAGAATCTGAATTAATGGATATTCTTATTGCATATAACCATGCTGATATGTTCAGATTAGATAACGAATACTATCAAAACATTGCTGCTGAACAAGGATTAAAAGGCTCTGAATTCTTTAAAATTGTTGATTCAAGATATATACAAGGTGCAAATACTCAGAAAATAGAAATTAAATCTTATTTCTAAATCGTGGAAGGGGGTAACCCTTCCTTAACCTAAATTAGAAGTTAAGGAGGAACTAATAATGAAAAAAGCTTTAAAAGCTGCCATATTCGGTATTACAGCAGGGGTAACTGCTTTAGCTTTTAGTGCAAATGCAGGAATTAAAGATTTTTACAAATGGGAAGTTTTAAACGCAAAGTATGTAAATGATGAATTACCAACAGATCCAAAAGCTGATTTATGGAAATCAGTTCCAGGAAAAAAAGTTTATCTTTACCCTCAAGTTTCAGTAAGACTAAATGATAAAAAAGCTAACGAAATTATTCCAAGAAAACGTTTAACTGCAGCTTTAGTGAAAGTTGCTTACAACAGAGATAATATTGCTGTTTATATCACTTGGAAAGATAAAACTCCTTCTATCCAGCCTGCAGTTACTACAAATGCTTTTGCAGATGGTGTAAGTATAGAATTTCCAAACAAATTTGGAAAAGGAATAACACTTCCTTATATAGGGATGGGAGATTCAAAACATCCTGTAACTGTTTATCTACAAAAAGAAGTTGCTGGTAGAGATTATCAGAAATCATTTATTTCTGAAGGATTTGGTTCATTAACAGAAATAAATGAACCTGATGTAGATGTTGTTATGGTCTATAACAAAGGAAAAAGAGAATGGACTGCAGTATTTAAAAGACCTTTAAAAACTGAAAACAGCAATCTTAAAGCTGGTTTAGTTCCTATAGGTTTTGCAATCTGGGATGGAAGCCAATATGAAAGAGATGGAAATAAATCTTTATCAAGATGGAAATTTATCAGATTAGGAAAATATGAATTAGATAAAGATTACCTTTCTTACGTATCTTGGGGTGATATGATTCATAAAGAAGGAGACCCTGAAAGAGGAAAACAGTTAATGGCTCAAAATGGATGTAACGGTTGTCACAGATATGATGATCAGCAGATGGCTCCTGAAGGAATGGCTCCTAACCTTTACAATATCGGTGGAATTGCACATGCACCATACTTAAGAGATTCTATTGTTGATCCAAACGATGTTGTCATCAAGAACTTAAACCAGAACAGACATTACAATAAAGCTGGTGCAAAAGATGTAAACGGTGCATATCCTAATAATGATATGTTTACATGGTATATAGTAAATCCTGATGGAACTGTAAGCTCTAAAATGCCTCCGTTCAACTTCTTACCGGAAGAAGACATAAAAGATATTGTTGCTTATTTAAAAACTTTAAGAACATGGAAAAACTTCAAGTAATTTAGGAGGAAATAACAATGAAGATTTTATTAAAAAGATTATTTCTTTTGCTTTTAGTATTAACTGTTGCAGTTAATACATCTGTATTGGCTGAAGAGGATGAAGAAGCAGAAGAAGTTGAACTTTACAGTGCAGTTATTACAGCAAAATCCTGTGCAGAAAAAGCTTTAAAAACTGGAAATTATGACATCTTAACAAACTGTCCTCCTGTTGAAGCTGCTAAAACTGGATATGTGATATTTGATCCTGTTGAGGGTGAGTATTACTATGTAAAATTAGGTGAAATTTATCAATATGAATTAGATGAAGGCTTTAACGGGAACATTGATATCTCAGGTGTAATTGTAGGAGAAAAAGATGGAGTTCCTGTTATCGAGCCTGAAGATTACTCAATTAGTCCAAAACCAAAAGCTGGATTCTTCAAAGGTTGTTTATAATCTAAATTATGGGGGTTTTATCCCCCCTTTTTTATTTACTTTTCTTTGCAATCAGCCAGTAGGTAATCCCTAAAAATAAAACAATCAAACCATAAGCCAGTAAGTCGATATATTTTCCTGTAGAAAGAGCCGCAATAAGTATTTTTCTTATCATAGCTGCCAGAGCAACGCCGATAAACGCACCTAAAGCAAATCCACCACCTCTGAGATGTTTAAGCTCTTCAGTCATAAGTTCACTAACTGCCCATAGAATAAGAAGACTACCTAAAACCCTTATAATACCTTCTTCAAATTTTACTTCACCAATAAGAAGATCGTAAATATCCGTGACAAAAAGTTCCAGCACGAAGAAAGCCACAATGATAAGAGCAATTACCAGTATTAAATCAAGTAAATCAGCAACTTTTTTAGATATGTTAATTAATGTTTTTTCTATTTTTGATTTTGTAGAATGTTTTTCAATTTCTGCATCTATGTAAGATTCTGTAATTGTATCAAGGTTTATATCAAGCAGTTTATTTATTGAATTTATCATTTCTTTTCTTTTTTTAGGATTATCTATTTCTTGATTTATCTTGTCTATAATGAATTCTCTAATGAAAGAAAAACTTATATTTACGTAATGATTTGGCCAGCCAATATTTACGTGCTCTTTACCTATTTCTTTTAGAAAATTGAAATAGTTCTTATCATACTTTCCTTCGAACAATAAACGGAACCATTTTTGAACTTCATTTTTATGTTTTAGAACTATCTCTTCAGAATATAAATAATCTTTTACATTGGGAAGATTAAATATAAAATCATAAAATTCCTTTAAAAATTCTTTTTCGTACTTCTCCATAATAGATGCTAGTTCTTTGATGTTCTCAATGTCTTTTTGTGAAAACCCGTAATTTTTCATCAACTGTTTTGGATTCATCTATTACTCCATAATAGTTATTTTTATATTCTATATATTAGTATAAAGTAAGTAGTATAGTTTGTTTTATGAGAAAAATCCTCTTGACAAATAGAGTAGAAGTATATAAACTATTTCCTCTGATATGAAATGGCCAGGTAGCTCAGTCGGTAGAGCACGCGGCTGAAAACCGCGGTGTCGGCGGTTCGATTCCGCCCTTGGCCACCATTTATTTTAAACATCCAAAAATAGAAAAATTTTCCAACTCTTCGAATAATTCTTTAACACTTTTTTTTAACACAGGATGGATAAATTCAGGATCTAAGTCTAGTAAGGGCTGAAGAACAAAATCCCGTTCTTGAATCCTCGGATGGGGTATTTTAAGCTCTGGTCTGGTAATAATTTGATCTCCATAGAATAGTATATCTATATCAACCTCTCTAGGCCCCCAATGAAATCGTTCTATTCTTCCCACTTCTTTTTCTATTTCTTTTATTCTCTTAAAAAGTGCTTCAGGAGTTAGCTCTGTATAGCCAGAGATGGCAATATTAATAAAGTCATCTTGCTCCGTATACCCAACGGCTCTTGTTAAATAGTAGTAGGATTTTTTTATATCTTTTACATAATTTGAAAGCATCTGTATTGCAGTGTCAATATTTCTTCTTTTATTCCCTACATTTGACCCTAACCCTAAAAATATTTTCTCCATTTTTATACCTACTTTTATAATTGATTCCAATATTTTATAATTAATTCTTTCAAAAATAAAAAAAGAGGTAGATGGATGAAAAAAAGAGCCCTTATTTCTGTATCTGACAAAAGCGGTGTAGTGGAGTTTGCAAAAAAACTTGAAGAATTAGGTTATGAGATCATTTCTTCCTCAGGAACTGCTAAAGTTTTAAAGGAAAACGGAGTTAATGTTATTGAAGTGTCAGAAATAACTGGATTTCCAGAAATAATGGGAGGAAGAGTAAAAACACTTCATCCCAAAATCCACGGTGGCTTACTTGCAGTTAGAGATAACCCTGAATATATGAAACAGCTTGAACAGAATGAAATAGAACCAATAGATATTGTGGCAATCAATCTGTATCCTTTTGAAGAAACCGTAAAAAAGGGAGCAGATTTAGATGAAATTATCGAAAATATAGATATAGGTGGCCCTGCAATGGTGAGGGCTTCAGCAAAAAACCATAAATTTGTAACAATAATTGTTAACCCTGAAGATTATGACTCTGTTATTTCCGAATTGGAAGAGAAAGGGGAAACTTCTTTAGAAACAAGAAGAAAATTGGCTTTAAAGGCTTTTAGACATACGGCTTTTTACGATTCGATTATATCATCTGTGTTAAATAAAGAATTTGGAATAAATGAAAAATTCCCAGAAGAGTTTACAATACCTTTCAGAAAAAAAGAACAGTTAAGATACGGAGAAAACCCCCATCAAGAAGCATCTCTTTTTGTTTCTCCGTTGGAGTATGAAGGATTATCTATTGCTGAAAGTGAAGTTTTACATGGAAAAGCAATGTCTTACAATAACTTTTTAGATGTGGAAGCTGCTGTAAATCTTGTAAAAGAGTTTGAAGAAACGGCTGCTGTTGTTGTAAAACATAACAATCCGTGTGGTGTTGCAATAGCAGATACCGTTGAAGAAGCATACACTGAGGCTTTCAGTAGAGATCCAAAGTCAGGATATGGTGGAATTGTTGCATTAAACAGACCTGTTGACCTGAAAACTGCTGAGAAAATGGTTGAAGTTTTTCTTGAGGTTATTGCTGCCCCTGAATTTGAAAAAGATGCATTTGAGTTTTTAACAGCTAAAAAGAGAAATTTGAGACTTGTAAAAGTGAAAAACTTTGATAAAAAGCCTGAAGGTTTAGAATACAGAAGAATTACAGGAGGTATCCTTGTTCAGGATAGAGATTTGGAACTTTATGAAAAATGGGATATAGTATCTAAAAGGGAACCTACAGAACAAGAAATAAAAGATCTTTTGTTTGCATGGAAAGTTGTAAAGCATGTAAAATCAAACTCTGTAGTGATAGCTAAAGATCAAAAATCTGTAGGAATAGGCCCAGGACAGACATCCAGAGTCGATAGTCTTGAAACCGCCGTTAGAAAGGCAAATGAATTTGGTTTTTCCACAGAAGGTGCAGTTTTAGCATCAGAAGCATTTTTACCTTTTCGGGATAGTGTAGATGAAGCTGCAAAACACGGTATAACTGCAATAGTTCAACCTGGAGGTTCAATTAGAGATCCAGAAGTTATTGAAGCCGTTGACGAGCATAATATGGCACTTATATTTACAGGAATGAGACATTTCAAGCATTAATGGTTTAAAATAAATTATACAGAGAGGCTGTCATGGAATCTGTCGCATTGTCTTTATCAGGGGGAGGTTTCCGGGCTTCTCTGTTTCATATTGGAGCATTAATGAAGTTGGCCGAAACAGGCTTGCTTCAAAGAACAACAACCCTTTCCACAGTCTCAGGTGGTTCTATCATTGGTATGCTTTACTATCTCCATCTTAAATATTTATTAGAAACAAAATCAGATATCCAACCTGAAGATCTTATTGATGTTGTGAAAAATGTAGATAAAGAATTCAGAAAGGCAATGAAAAAAGATATTATATTTTTGCCATTTAGAAAAAAATCTGCAAAAATGTTAGAAGCTTCTTTTAAAACCTCTCTAACAAGAACAAACATTCTATCAGAAATTTATCAGGAAGAAATCTATAAAAATATATGGAATAAAATAGTTGATTTCTGGAAATCACAGTCTAATAGGCCAGAAGAATGGAAAGATGTTGATAAAGATAGTTCTCCTTATTTAAATAGATTAAAGATATATCCAAAATCTGTGTTTGAAAATGGTTCTTTAGATTACGATTCTTTTCATTATGAAAAACATTACAATCAGCTAAATTTTCCTATTAAAATTCCTGATCTGGTAATAAATTCAACCAATCTGAACACAGGTAAGCTGTGGAGATTTTCTGCAACAAAATTTGGTGAATACCTGTCCCTTACGGAAATTTTCTCCCAAAAGGAAATTAGAAAGAAATTTGAGGAATTATGTCAGCAAAAGGAGTTTATCGCTTTACGTTCCAAATATGGATTAGAAAAATTGATAGATCTTCACACAGGAAAAGAAGATTTAGAACAGTTTTATAACCAGAACAATCTTCGACAGATTTTTTCTTCTGTTGATGAATTTAAAAACGGATTAAAAGATTTTTTAAATTTTTTACTGAGATTCCGAGATGAACATTTATATGACTATAAAGATATATCAAAACAAAGAATAACAATAGGTGAAGCAGTTGCATCTTCAGCCTGTGTACCTGGAGTATTTGCACCGTTTGTTTATGAAGATAAAGGTAAAAAATATGTAGAAATATATGGAGAAAATGTTGAAAATATAAAACTTGTTGATGGTGGTGTATATGATAATCAAGGACTTGAAAGTGTTTACAGAAAATTTACAAAGAGGAAAATTAGGACAGGAAAAAATGAAAATTTAGGTTTAGTTTTTTGCTCTGATGCTTCAGGACAGATGAATGTGGATAAAGTAGGCTCTATGTCTGTAAAAGTTGTATCCCGTTCTACAGAAGTTCAGGGAGATAGATTAAGACTTTTAACTATTAACAAACTTTATGAAGAAAAAAATCAAGAATTTTTAAAATTCATACTTATCCATCTTAAACAGTATGTGAAAAAGCCGATAAAAGAGCCTCCAATCCTTTTTCCAGAAGATCTGGCTGAGCTTAATTCCCGTATAAGAACACATCTAAACATTTTCTGGGATGAAGAAATTAATAGTCTAATTGTTCATGGCTATGCATTGTCAGAATACTATCTGTACAGATTCGTCCCAGAAGAAATAAACGAAATATCATTAGATTTTAGAACGAATATTTTAAAAATTTATTCAGATATCCAGAACAGGAAAGAATTTTATAAAAAAATATTGAGAGCCAGCCAGTCTAAGCTCTCAACAATTAAAATATTCTTTATAAAGAAATTTTTTGTTTAAACAATTTTTAACATTACCACCGTTTTAGGTTTACCGTTTTCTTCCTTAACCTGTGAATAAGCATACATCTCTGCTTCTTCATCATTTTCCTGTAAGGCTCTTATTGATGTCATTTTTCCGTTTCTTAATACAATTACGTTATCTGTCGGGAAATAACCGTGTTTTTGCATTTCTTCTTTAAATTTTTCTGTGGCTATCTCTTCCTGTTCAGGATCTCTTATATCAACACCTTCAAGTGTAATAACAAGCGTTTTAACATCTTCCATCGGCTTACTCCTTAATAAGATCTTTTACGTATTTTTCAACACTTTCTACGGATTTTGGTCTGACAACGATATTTTTTATATATCCTTTTTCATCTATATAAAGAATTAAAGGAACATCAACTTTTCTGATGTTATATAAAACTGCTGCTTTATAATCAACAAGCCATACAGGAAATTTTAGAGGTATTAATTTTTTAGCCTTTTGAACTTCTTTCAGATCAGATCTACTTAACAGACCGGCAATAAATATAACTTTCCCTTTGTATTTATCTAAAAGGTAGTTCAGTTTTGGTAAAAATTTGAATGAATCCCTATCTCCGTATGCCCAGAAAATAAATACCACAGGTTTTCCGTGTCCTGCTACATCTGAGAGTCTAACAACTTTTCCCTGTTCATTAAAAGCAGGAAAATCTAAAAATTTCTTATTCAGGTAATCTGAAATTTTTGGTTGAGCAACGGCACTGCTCATTACTAAAATCAGAACACTGAAAATTGTTAAATTAATTATTTTTTTCATAGCCTTTCTCCTTTTTAATGTATTGGTAGATATGCGTATCCTTTGTTCTGCCAGTTAATGAGGCTTACTCCCGCTGAATATTCTAAGTGAACAAATGGATATATTGAACCTTTAGGGATTTTTCTTGCTTTCCTTCCTATATCACACATCTCAAATCTTACGCCGTATATCTGATGTAATGTTTTTAGTCTTTGATAAAGCTCTTTTTGCTCTTTCTTTAATACTTTATCATCGGCATACGGTGAGTTTTTAAGATCTTTTATAAAGAATTTATAAGCATCTCCGTGTATAACAACAACTGCTTTCAGATCGGTAAGATTGTTTTTATAATATTCAATCATATTAGATAATCCGCTTAGCAGATATATTTTTAATTTTTTTATATCGCCAGTTTTTAGATCTATAACAACCTTTCTTTCTTCACCGAAACTTTTTCCTATGCTGAGAAAAACTAATACTATCAGAATTATATATCTAAATTTCTTTTCCATAATTATCCTCTCTATCTTGACCAACTTCTGTTAATCTTACATTCGAAATACTGTTTATATCTTTATCTGAATCAAACTTTATATGTATATAATTTCCAGTCAGTCCTATTTTTTTCCCTTCTTTTTCTCCAATGATCAGAACTTCTAAATTTTTATCAAGATATCTTTTTCTAAACGCAACATTTTTTTCTTCAGAAATTTTTCTCAGGATATTTGTTCTTCTTTTTTTCTCAGATGGATGAACAGTATCTCCTAATTTCACTGCAGAAGTTCCTTCCCTTTCTGAGTACGTAAAAACGTGTATATAAGCAAATGGAATATCTTTTATATTATTCAAACTGTTTTCAAATTTCTGTTCTGTTTCAGTTGGAAATCCAGTAATAATATCCGTTCCTATGGCTGTATCTGGTCTTCTTTTTAAAATCTTTTTAACAACGTCCATATACTCTTTAACTGTGTAATTTCTTTTCATATCCCTTAAAACATCATCATCTGCCGATTGCATAGATAGATGAAAATGAGGGGCTATTTTTTCCTCAGATGTGATAAGCTCTAAAAGCTCTTCATCAATCTCATTAATCCCCATAGATGAAAGTCTTATTCTGTAAAGTTCAGGTACTTTAATAAGATTTTTTAAAAGTTCGTTCAAATTTCCTTCTTTGTGATCATAGCCAAATTGAGAAAGTTGTGTCCCTGTGAGAACAATTTCTTTAAATCCTTGCTGTGTTAAGATTTCGACCTGTTTTGTTATATCTCCAATTTTTGCACTTCTAACCTTTCCTCTGGCAAATGGGATGATACAAAAACTACAAAAACTGTTACAACCTTCTTGAACTTTTAAAATTGGTCTTGCACCTTCATAAAAAGTGCTGATCTGGAAAGTGTGAAACTGGTTTTCCCTAAAAATATTGTCTATAAAAATTTTATCTTCATTTTTTTCATTCAGATAGTTTTCAATAATCTCATATACTGCATTTTTATGTGAGTTACCGATAACAATGTCAACTTCTTCCATCTTTGCAATTTCTTCTGGATTTACCTGAGCATAACAACCTGTAGCAACTACAACAGCATTTGGATTTCTTCTTTTTGCCTGTCTTAATGTTTTTCTTGATGTCCTATCTGCATCATTTGTAACCGTGCAGGTGTTTACAACATAAATATCTGCAATATCTTTAAAATCTGTAAGCTGATAACCTCTTTTCTCAAAGGTTTCCTCTATTGCAGAGGTCTCAAACTGATTCATTCTACATCCTAATGTTGTAAGTGCAACTTTTACAGGTTTCATTAATTTTCCCTTACAGATAAATTTTTTAAGTCAGTCTCAAATATATTCGGAAAAAAGATGTTTCTCAATGGAATAAATCATAAATTATTCAGAATAAGCCATTTCAATGGCTCTTTTGATGTCTTCAAATAGCGTTTCTTTGGCGTTTGGATTTCTCAGAACATAAGCAGGATGGTAAGTCAGGTAAACCAGTCTTCCTTCCCAGTTTATAGCCGTTCCTCTTTCTTTGGTTATTTTTACAGGTCTTTTCAGTATTCCAAATGCTGCCGCAGCACCTAAAAGACATAAAACCTTTGGATTTACAACCTCAATCTGTTTTTTTAGGTATGGAAAACATGCTTCCTGTTCCATTGGGGTAGGAGTTCTGTTTCCAGGAGGTCTGCATTTTACAGTATTTGCAATATAAAACTCTTCTCTTTTATGTCCTGTCGCCTCAATCAGAGAAGTGAGTAATTTTCCTGCCCTACCTACAAAAGGTCTTCCTAATCTATCCTCGTCTGCACCTGGTGCTTCTCCGATAAACATAAGTTTTGCATTTACATTACCTTCACCTAAAACAGCCTGTGTTCTGCTAAGGTGTAGATCACACTTTGTACATTTTTGAATTTCTTCATTAAGCTTTGCAAGTATTTTCAGTTTTTCTTCTGTCGACAATCCGTTATTTTCCACTTCTTCTCCAATATCTGGAATAAAAAGCCCATCTATTCCGATTTCTTTTAAAATTTTTAGATGTTTTATTAAATCATCTTTCATTATAAATAAATCTCAGTTCTTAAATCTATCTCTTCTAAAATTTTTGAAACTTCTAACGCTTCTTCAAAATCACCTTCATAAACTTTAGCCTGTCCTTTTGTATGGACTTCCATGGTAAGTTGTTCCGCCGTATATATGTCGCATTTTATAGCCTTAATCAGCTGTTCTATAACTTCATCAAATGTATGCCAGTCATCATCAAACAGTATAACTTTTGCAGGTATTTCAGTTATTACTTCATTATCAACTTCTTGTTGAAACTGGTGCTCCAGTGACATGCTTCTTACCTCTTATAGAAATTTTTTTTAATAATATACTCTTCTATCTCTGGTAAAACAAGATATTTTATTGATTTTCCTGTTTTTACTCTGCTTCTGATCTCTGTGGAAGAAATATCAATTCTCCTTGAATCAAAATAGAATATTTTAGTTTTATCTGGTTCTATATTTCTATCTGTTGAGAGTTGTATATCAGGAAAATACTCATCTAAATAGTCCTGAACATTATAAAAAGAGTCTTTACCACGACCTACAACAATAAAATTTGTCAGTTTTATGAGCTTATCTGCATCTTTCCATTTGTGTAACGACAATAAAGAGTCCGTTCCAACTATAAAAACAGGATTGTAATTTAATCTTTTTCTATATTCATTGATTGTATCAATAGTGAAGGATTTCCCTCCTTTTCTTATCTCAAGATCATCAATCTCAAAGTATGGATTGTATCTGATTGCCATTTCTAACATTTTTAGTCTGTCTTTTGCTGGAGCTTTTGAAGAAGGTTTTAAAGGGGAGTGGTAAGCAGGGATAAAAACAATTTTGTCAAAATTGAAATCTTCTCTGATATCTTCAGCAATTCTTAAATGACCTATATGAACAGGGTCAAAGCTTCCTCCGTAAAGAGCAATCAAAAAAATAATCCTCCAGATAATTTTAAAAATTATAATCCGAAGACAATGAAATTGATATGATAGAAAATATGATACGGCCTCTCTTAAGAGAGGCCGTATTGTGTTAAGAAACTATTTTGTAACTATTGGCATAACCGTAAAGATATTTGCTGTTCCTCTTTGAACGAAGAGAAGAACACTATCTTTTTTAAGTTTTTCTACTTTTTTTACCATTTTCCAGAACTCATTTGCAGAATGAACAGGTTTCCTGTTTACTTTAAGAATAATATCTCCTGTTCTTAAACCTGCTTCGTCTGCTGGACTGCCTGCTTTTACTCCTAATACAATAACTCCATATGGAACTTTAGGGATACTGAATCTTTCTACAAGTTCAGGTGTTATATCTCCAACGATTAATCCATATTTTGCTTCCATTTCTTGAAGATTTCCTGTTTCTTCATATTCTTCATCCCAAGGAGCTGTTTTTACAGTGATGGTTCTTTCTTTTCCATCTCTTATAACTGTTATTTTCACCTTTGTTCCAGGTGGATTTCTCATAATGTACTTTTGTAAATCATTTGTTGTATAAACAGGTTTTCCATTAACTGCAACAATAATATCACCAGGTTTTATACCTGCTTTATCTGCAGGGCCACCTTTTAAAACTTTTGATACAAGGACACCTTTATCAACTTTGAAATGTTCTGCAAGTTCAGGTGTTAATTCCTGTATTAACACCCCAATTTTACTTCTTTTAACTTTTCCATATTTTAAAAGCTGATCCATTACCCATTTAGCCTGATTAATAGGAACTGCAAAACCTAATCCCTGTGCACCCATAATGATTGCCGTATTGATACCTACAACTTCTCCACGGACATTAACAAGTGGCCCACCTGAATTTCCTGGGTTAATAGCTGCGTCTGTTTGTAAGAACCCTTCTCCTGGATGTCCTTCGAGTGTTCTATTTAGTGCAGAGATTATACCTTTTGTAACTGTTCCAGTGAGCCCTAAAGGACTACCGATAGCAATCACCATATTACCAGGCTTTAATTTGTCAGAATCACCTAATTTTAAAACATGTTTTGATGCAAATTTTTCTATCCCCTTTTTGAAGGGAACAGCAACCAGTGCAACATCACTTAACTTATCTTTTCCTATTACTTTACCGTCAAGTGTAACCTTGTTTTTAAATCTAACCTGTATATTTGTTGCATTTTCGATAACATGGTTATTTGTAAGAAGATAAACAAGTTTTTTCTTGTAATCAATTTTCACAATAAACCCTGAACCTAATCCTTCTCTTTTCTGTGTAAACTCCCTTTTATTTGGAATACCAAAGAAGTCTCTAAAAGGCAGATCTGCGAAAGGATTAGGAATTTTTACTTCCTGAACTGTAAAAATTGTTGCGACACCAGGTGAAACCTGGTCAACAATATTTACCACTTCGTTGTCCATCTTTTGCAATAGACTTTCTGCATGTGAACTTACAGAAGCGATAAAAAGAAATAGGGCCAATATATTTAGCCTGAGAAATGCTGGATTTTTAGACATCCACATCTTTTCGTCCTCCTAAAAATTTATTTTCATTTTATAGTATAAGGTATAACGTGAAAAATTAGTGAAAACATTGTAAAAACAAATAAATTATTTTATATTTAAAGAAATATAGAAGGAGGGATTAAAAATGGAAAATCACAACCATGATATCCACGTTGACATGGAACTTTATTATAAAAGATTTTTAGATTTGATGGAAGAAGTTAAAAAGGAAAATCCAAAGTATGTTGAATCATTTATGGAGTTCTACAAAGCAACAGAAGCACCTGGAGCTCTTGACACAAAAACAAAAGAACTTATTTCTATTGCTCTGGCAGTAAAAGCACAATGCGAATACTGTATCGCCTTTCACACAAAAAATGCCATTCTTGCAGGTGCTACACGAAAAGAGATAATGGAATCTGCGTTTGTTGCAACATTAATGGGAGGTGGCCCGTGTGTTGCATTTATGAGATACGTTGTTGATGCCTGTGATCAGTTTGGAGCAAAATGAGAGTATTTATAACAGGTGGAACAGGATTTATAGGTAGATCTATTGTAAGAGAACTATCTAAAAAAGGTTGTTCGGTTATTGTTCCTACCCGTCAATATATGAAACCGCCTGATTTTCTATTTCCACCTGATGTTAATGTAGAAATTATTCCCTTTTCTACAAACTTAGACGATGTTATTAAGAAAATAAAGCCTGATATAGTTATAAATCTTTTGGGAATTTTAAAAGAAAATAAAAAGAAAGGAATTACTTTTGAAACGGTTCACGTAGAATATACTCAAAAATTAGTGGAAGGTTCCCAAAATATAGGTGTTAAAAAGTTTCTACAGATGTCTGCGTTAGGTGCAGATGAAAACTCTAAAAGTAAATATTTTCAGACAAAAGCAAAAGCAGAGAAAATAGTATCAGAAACAGGTCTTGATTTTGCTATTTTTAGACCATCAATAATTTTAGGAAAAGAACAGAAGCTTTTTAATGATCTCAGATATTTTTCAAAATTTACACCGATTATTTTAGCTCCGAAAGGAAAAGTTCAGCCTGTTCATGTACTGGATGTAAGAGATTCTTTCATTAAAATATTAGAGTCAGATATAAAAAATGAAATATTTGAGCTTTGTGGAAATAAAATCATCTCGTATAAAGAACTCTTTGAATTTGCACTTAGATTTATCGGTAAAAAAAGAGTTGTATTGGAACTGCCGAGACAATTTTTTAAACCGTTATTGCCTGTATTTTCTTTATTTCCAGATCCTCCTATGACTAAAGACCAGTATTATATGCTTGAGAAAGACAATGTATGCTTAGGAAATTATAAAGGAGTTAAGGATATTTTAGGGAATATTCGTGATCCTTTTAAGATACAAAAAGAAATTCAATTTAAGCTGAAATAATCATTTCAACTTTTCAATAGGAACTTTATATTCCTTAGAACAGGCTCCATACTCAGAACAACCTGCACATTTACCTTTTTGAATCTGATTTTTTATTCTGAAATAAAGATATCCACCTGCTAATAAAACAATTATTCCAACTACTAGATAATCCTGAATGTTTTCCATTTTTATACCACCTCCTTTCAGTATAACTCTAATTTATACTAAATCTCAATTAGACACAATGGTAAAAGTCATAAAAAAAGCCCCCATTTTACGGGGGCTTTTAAATCCTTTATTTTAACAGGTTTTACGTTGTTGAACCTTCTTCATCTAAATACAACTCTCTGAAAACTTCATCTGTAATTTGAACGTTTTCACCTTTAAATCCAGGCATTGCTTCTATTCTGTACCACGCAGAACGGTACCATATATCTTCTGGCCCTTTATTAACAGGAGCTACTTGTTGAGCTCTTGTTTCTTCGTGGTATTCCCAGTTCATATATGCATTAAAGTCCTGAACAATATCAGTGATAACCATTCCATAATCATTTATTAATGCTCTCTGGAAGTTTTGCCATCTGTTTAAAGAAGAATCCCTTAATGTTAAACCAAAGTATCCTGCTGAACCTTCACTTCTTAATGAAGCAATTCCCCTTGCAATGAAGGCTTTAAATGCTTTTACTGTCTCTGGAGGATCAGTGATAAACACATCAAAAGCTCCTATCCATTCTTCAGGGAAAGGATTTCTTAAATCAAATCTTATTGCTTCTGCATTATCAATGCCTAACTCTTTAAAGATTTTGTTATCAAAATCTATTGAACGCTCATCAATATCAAGTATTAAAACCCTTCTTGCTAAACCAGTTAAAGCAACAGCAAGGCCTGTTAAATCATCTTCAGCACCCATAACTAAAATGTCTCTATTTCTTAAATCTTCTCTTGAATCTAAAAATAAGACCCTTGAAACAGTTGTTTCTGGTGTGACAGAACCTTGATCGTATTCCTGTATAGCTTTAGGTCTATCTTTTGCAAGTTCTACAAAAGTTCTATACCATTCTTTATTTGCGTAGAACGGTATTCCCCTTCCTTCACAGGCCTGACATGTATAATCAACATATGGAGGAATATTAAGTTCTTTTACAAGATTTATTCCTTTATCAGTTAAAAATAGTTCGTCATTTTCAACTTTTACGATTCCTTCTTGGATAAGTTCTTTTACAATCTCAGAAGCTGCAGGAACAGGTAAATCAGAATAATCTACAACTTTCCAGAAATCTGAAGTTACTTGCAATGCTGCAAGAACTCTTTCAACATTTCTGCTAATTAATTTGATGTTTGTTTTTTCCGTTGCCTTCTGAGCCACAGATGCTAAAATGTCTGCCAATTGTTAACCTCCTTTGATTTGTAATGGATTTAAAATTGTGAAAACAATATAAAATATTAACATATTAAGTGCTTGAAACTCAAACAAATTCTACCTTATCATCTCTTTTACAAACTCAGGTATATTAAAAAGTGCTTTATAAATATCTTCATTTATATATCTTGTATCTAATCCTTTTAATTTTTCGATATTATTTGTATTTAATATATCATCGCTATCTGAAGCAAGAGTATAACTCCACATACCTGCTGGATATGTGGGAACAAATCCTACATACACACCAACATTTTTAAATACCTTTTTAATCTCGTTTACTGCTTTTTTAAAGTACTCTTCCTGTAAAAATGGAGATTCTGTTTGTGCAACCATTATTCCGTTTTGTTTTAATGAGTTTTTCACTTTTTCATAAAACTCTTTTTGGAAAAGAACTTCAGAAGCTCCAACAGGATCAGAAGAGTCCATAATTATCACATCATAATAGTTTTTTCTTTCTTCTAAAAATTCATTTCCATCTTCTATAAAAATTTTCACTTTAGGATCTCTAAGCTTTGAAGATATAGTTGGAAAATATTTTTCTGCCACAAAAATCACTTCTTCATCTATTTCGCATAAATGAGCCTCTTCCACAGAAGGATGTTTTAATACTTCTCTAATTGTTCCACCATCTCCACCGCCAATCACTAAAACTTTCTTAGGTTCTGGATGCTGAATCATTGCAGGGTGGGCTAACATTTCGTGATACATAAATTCATCTCTTTCAGTTGTCTGAATAAGACCATCTAATACAAGAACTTTTCCAAATTCATAACTATCTAAAACAACAATTTCCTGATATTTTGATTTTATCCTTTTTACTTCTTTAGCTTTGATAGTAAGTCCAACATTTTCTGTTTGATATTCTGTAAACCAGATCAATTTTTTCCTCCATTAGTTTTTTTATGGTTTTACTATTACACAAGCATAACCTTTAGGAATATAATTCTTCCACGCTTCCAAAATATCATTTTTATTGACTTTGTTAATATAATCAACATACAGTTTATCAAATTTATATCCTAACCCAACTGTTTCAAACCATCCTAAATACCATGACTGTTTTGCCCGTGTTTGATGGTCTAACAGGAAATGACCGACTATTTTTTCTTTAGCTATCTGGATCTCTTCATCAGATACACCTTTTGAGATACTATTTACAACTTCTTTTATTCCTTCCACAGATTCTTCTGTTTTTTGAGGTGCTGTTCCTATGTATGCAAATAATCTCCCCATATTTATTCTTGTTGGAAAAAATGAAGCAACTGCATAAGCAAGTCCTCTTTTTTCTCTTAACTCTTGAAAAAGTCTTGATGTAAAACCACTTCCCAAGATGCCGTTCAGAACTTTCATTGCAAAATACTCTTTATCTTTAACAGAAGGAGCATTGTAAGCATATAAAATCGTTGATTGGGCTCCTTCCCTTTTTACTGTTTTACAACCTACATTTCCTATCTCATAGTTATAAACAGGAAATTTATAATCTTTTTTGTTTTTCAGACTTCCAAATGTATCTTTTATAAGATTTTCCACTTTTGAATAAGAAACATCACCAACAAAAGAAACCACGAATCTTGAACTTTCCATAAGTTCATTCCATCTTTTTTGTATATCCTTTTTTGAAATAGTTTTCACATCACTAACTTCACCTAAAACAGGATACTGATATGGTGTGTCTTTATAAATTATTTTTCTTAGTTCATCAAAAGCATAAGAAAAGCCTTCTTCTTTTTTGGCAATGATCTGAGCAATTGTGTTTTGTTTTTCCTGTTCCAACTTATCTTCAGGAAAAATAGGATTTAAAAGCATATCCTTTATTCTCTTAAGACCTTCGCCTAAATCTTCAACTCTTAAAGCAAATTCAATAATCGAATATTCCTCTGAGACAGATGCAGAAATATAACCTCCACTATTTTCAAAAAGCTTATTAAATGAGATGAAATCATAATTTTTAGTTCCTTTTAAAGCCATTTTAAAAGTTAGATTTGTCAATCCTTTTTTTCCTTTTGGGTCTTCGATACTGCCACCCTTAATAAATATTGAACCTGCAATAATACCAAGCCCTTCCGTTTCTTTAAAAAGAACTATCACTTTATTTGCCAGAATATTTTTAATCACTTCTTGACCTCCATTATTATCCTTCCCGAAAGAACTGTAAGAAAAGATTAAGAAAACTACAAATATTATAATCTGTAAATGTTTTTTCATTATATCCTCGTTTAAAAGATTTTTATATCATTTATTCTAAATGATTATATCAGATATGAAAAATAAAAAAGGGGGCCTCATTGCAAGGCCCCAGTAAATTTTGGGGGAGGGAGGGGGAGGTACAATTAAATATACAACAACTTTTATGAACTGTCAACAAAAGTTAATAACATTTTAAAAAGTTCATAACTTCTAACCTTTTAAGGTATTGATAACTATTACTAACAATAAAATATACCATAATAAGATATATTTTTAAATTTAAAAATAAAATTATGTTAAAAGTTTGAAAAAGACAACCGAAACCAAGTAAAAAATGAGAAACACTAAGTGATGGAATATATTTCTCTCCCACTTAAGAAATTATTATTCTTTTGTGCAAGTATAAACTTCTGCAGTCATTGATGAAATTGTAGTAGGGATTAATATGTTAGCAGCTATGCCAATTAATACATCCATTCCAGAATATTTAGTTTCAACTTTAACTTCCTTTCCTTTTGGAATTATATCTGAAGTAGAGTTATTAGAAATTGGAATTAATCCCCAGAAAAGATAATAGGCACGTTTTTCCGAAACTTTCTTACAAATATATTCATTTGAAGGTTGAATTAATTTAGCATCACCCTCAATTTTAATAGTTGAACAGCTAGTAAGAAAAAAACCCAAAATTAAAAATGATAAAAAAAATAATTTTTTCATAATAACTACCCTCCTTTCAGTTTATGTTAAGTTTAGTAAAAAAAAGGCAGGTTTAAAACCTGCCTTTTAATTTTCGTTTTTGTTTAGCTTAAATAAAACAGTTCTAGTTTCTCATTAATTCTCTTATCCAGATATATTTATCTGCAGCTTCTGGGCCTTGATTCATTACACTTAACCATCCTAAAAAATCGGGTATCCAGTCTAAAACTATATATGAAACTGCAAAGATAATATATCCAATCCAGAATAACATCCACCATGTAGGAACTGCATCTGTAACATATGTAATCTTATCTACTGCTTTCGTATTATCTAAGTGACTAGCCATTTTTAAGCCCTCCTTTTTCAACTTCTTGAATTTTTTCTTCCAAATCTAAGATATCGTATTTAGGAGCCTCGATATCCTTAAAATCCCCTTTGAGGTAAGAATATACAAATAAGAAAAACCATCCAGTTAAAGCAATAATATATGAAATAACTTCAACTAAAAATCCTTTCATTTCAAATCCAGCTTCAAGATAAGCAACAGTTCTAACTGCGATTACTGTACCTACAACAAATAAGAAAATGAATAATGTAAGTAGTGAAACTAATTTTGAATTAATTTTCAACCTGAACACCTCCTTGAGGTTGATAAAATTGAGGAGGAAAATCCTCCTCTTTTATAAATCATTTTAAAGCCCATTCTTTAGTTGGTTTAACTTCCCATGTTCCTAACCATTGTAAGTAAACTAACATTGCCAATCCTCTTTCATTAGGAACTAACTTTCCATCTTTGTTCTTTTCGAAGAACCAAGGATACCCTGGCATATTTGTTCCAGGAGAAGTAGACGCAGGATCGTATAAGTGAGCTACCTGCCAGTCTATGTCGTGAACAGCAGCTTCTCTAATTAAGTCAGGCCCTATTCTTTTTGTTCCCCATAAAACTGGAGCCTGTAATTCATTTTGATATTCAGAAGGGTAAGAAACTGTGTTTGATACACCAGGAATTCCGAATCTTAATGTCTCATTTGAAACTGGTCTTACATCCTGAGAGTGGCAGTTCCAGCAACCTTCAGCAACATACCATCTATGACCTATAGCTAAAGCTTTAGCAAAAGTTTCTTCATTTGGAGCACAGTTAGAAACTTTTCCAGCACCTGCAAATTTCTCTTCATAATCACAGAACTTTTTAAATTGTTCTGGATAATATCTTGCTAATTTTTCAAAGTCAGCCCATGCTGAATAGTTTTTTGCTTTAGCTTCTGCAGCTAAATCTGTCTTAGTTTTCATTGGAATATCTTTTAAAACAAACATTGGTAATGCCCATGATACAAAGTCAGCAAACAGGAAGAATATAACCCCTGCAACTAACGCAACGAATGAAAATCTTTCCATTTTACCCATAATTTGATACCTCCCTTAAACCGAATCTGATCTAAGCTCTGCGGATAATCCTTTTCCTGCAGTAGCTGTTTTCCAGAAGTTAACTGCATACATAAATAATCCTGTTAACATCATAATTCCAAGAACACTTCTGAAGTACCAGAACGGTTTAGAGAAGTTTACAGAATCAATCCAAGGATTTAATCCAATCCAGTCAAATCCAACAACAAGACCAGCTGCAGTTAAATCAAAGAACATAGCAAGAACACCAATCATAAGTAACCAGTAAGCACCTTCAGATAAACCTTTTGAGTACATAGTTTCTTTTCCAAAGAGTTTAGGCCATACATACTCTGCCATACCGAGAACCCATAAACCAAAGGTACCGAACATTATAAGGTGAGCATGTCCTGTAACCCAATCTGTAAAGTGAATAACTTTTTGGAATGTTAATGTAACGTGGAATGCACACTGGAAGCAAGTAATCCAATAGAAAATAGCACCTGTGTACATATATCTTAAAGGAACATTGTATTTTAACTGTTCTGCAGAACCTCTTAAAGTCATCATAAAGTTAATTAAAACTGAAGTAACAGCAAACTCAATAGCAACAGTTGCAAAAACAGCTGAGTACTGAGCAAACATTGGAATTGGAGACCATAAGAAATGGTGAACACCATTCATTGGATAGAAAAATGCTAATCCCCAGAATCCAAGTAAAGATAAACCGTGAGACCACATAGGTTTTTTCATGATAATTGGAACAAAATAGTACATTAACCCCCATGCAACTGGAGTAACATAAAGTCCAACAAGGTCATGAATAAATGTAGACTGAACTGCACCTGCTCCAGCACCTGCAGACCAGAATCTTGGGATCATGTTACCCATGAAAACAACCAGTGGAGTCCAAACGAGCATTGCAGAAATGTACCATCCAGAAACATATAAAGGTCCTCTTTGAGATGCTTTGAATAAAGGAGCTCCAAATTGAACTAAGTGTAGTAATAACCAGAATACGATAATTGGGTCAATCCACCAAGGAGTTTCACCCCACTCAACGTTATCTGCTTGACCTAAGAAAAGTATAGCTACAACAGTGATTAAAACAGCAGCCTGTAAAGCTATCCACATAAACCAACCGAGTGCATCACTTAAAACTCTGTATCCTGTAAATCTTGGAACAGCCCAGTATAAAAGACCTGCAAACATATTAACTAAAAATCCATATGCAGCACCTGCTGTATGAATCATTCTAACTCTACCTGGAGATAAGAACTCAATTCCAGGGAAAGGATAAATTCCATCCAATTGTAAAGAGTATAAGAATCCTACCAATCCAACAATTATAAAGAATACAAGCCCCATCGCTATATGGGCTTTAACAAGTCCATAATTAACTAAATTTTGTAAATCTTGAGTATTTGACATTCTTCAGCCCTCCTTATTTTTTACCCTGATTCATTAAATAAGCAATGTATGAAACGAGATGCCATCTATCTTCCTCAGATAAGTATCCGAAAGCTGGCATTGGAGAACCTTCTAAACCAACTGTTAAAACTCTGAAAGTATCTTCAGGTTTTGGCCCAGCTGCTCTAACAGGATAAGTTAGATTTGTTGGAGGAACTGGTAATGATGCAGCAGCAGCACCGTCCCCTTTTCCAGTATCTCCGTGACATCCATTACAACCATTCATTACATATAACTCTTTTCCTTTGTTGATAGATTCTTGAGTTCCAAAATATTCAGGAACACCATTGAGCTTTTTGTAAATAGATTCTCCAGGTTTTTCTTTTTCCCATCTGTCAGAAAAAGTTTTGATGTAAGCAATAACCGCTTTCTTTTGAATTTCAGGAACTAAATGGAAAGAAGGCATAGCTGTTTGAGGAATACCCCAGTTTAAGATATGCATTAAATCTTCATCTGTAGGTAAAGTTCCTTCTGGTGTAGATTTCCATCTAAAGATAGCTGTGTGAAAGTTTGGTGGCTTATTTTTAAAAAATGGAGCTGCCATACTATTTCCATCTCCATTAGGTCCGTGACAACCTACACAGTACTTGTTATAAACCTTTCTTCCTTGTTCTTCCATTGCTGTAAGTTCTTTTGTCTTTTTAGCCTGAGCAGGTTTTGATGAATAGACATGCATCAGTCCATAGACGAATAACAGCGGTAAAAAGAAGAACATTAACCACCTGAGGGTCGTGTTTTCTCCCATGAGAATACCTCCTAAAAAAATATAATTAAAATCATAAATCGTGTATTATTGCCACTAAATTCTATAAAAGCAAGGATTGCAATTCAATTATTTAAATTAATGTTAATTTAACAAAAATATAACAACCCCTTCTATCTAAATGCAGAAATCTCTTTATCACATTTTACCTTAAGTACTTTGAAAAACAGTTTTTTTTGCGTGTATACATATAAATCGTTGTAATGTAAAAAACTATTTATATGTTTATGAATATAAATATTTAAATTGTTATTTTCAATAACTTCGTAAGATTCTGGATTTTTGATAGGTTCTTTTTGAAGTTTTAGCTTTATACGATTGCAGATTGTATCAAATTTCGTTTTAGATTTTTTTAAATCAATAATTAGATATTTATTTTTTTCTTCTTTGATAAGTTCATCAGATATTTTTAACGGCATCTTATTTTAAGATCTCCTCCATTTTTGCTTTTACCTGATAAAAATTATCATATTCATAAAATGGAATACTGTTTTTCTTCAATTCCTTTGCAAATAATCCTCTGGCAAATATTATATCAGTTACTTTGGCTGCATTTATGTCTGTAATACTGTCCCCTATGTAGATTTTAGTTCCTGTATATTTCCTTATTACAGAAATCTTACACATTCCACAATCGTTGTCATCACATAACGGATCACATTCGTATATGAACTTAATTTTTATATATTCCCCACTAAAGTCTGCCTGATTACAATATATTTTAGTGATTAAATCTTTATAAGGTTCAAGTAAAGGATAGATATAAAAATCAAGACCACCACTAATTACAATAAATGGAATATTTTTTGATTTTAAAAACAGTAACAGTTCTTTAAATCCTTCTCGAATTGGTACATTTTCTAATACGAATTTGATGATTTCATCTTTTTTAGATGATGGAATCATAGAAAAAAGTTTTGCTACTCCTTCAGATATGGTGATCCTTTTATTAAAAATATCGTCCCATACTTTTTTCCAATGTTCAGGTGCAAAGTGGGACATTATTTTACATATTGTATCTTCTTTTGTTATGGTTCCATCGAAATCTGAGAAAACTATGTAGTTGTTCATTTTTCATAGATTTTTAAAAATTTATCTAGTTCTTCACTTGCAAGTCTGCATTCTTCTGTTGATACACCGTTCATCGTGCAATCTAATAGATCTCTATAAGCCTTTGAACCTGCAAAAATTCCATCTGGATGTGTATAAGGGTATCCTCCTGTATTTATGATTACTTGTGTTCCAAAATCTTTATAAACCTGAGGGATTTTTTCTATAGATATTCCTCCAGTTGGTATAGGAAATGACGGCTTAATATTTTCAAAATCCTCTTTCAATGCAGTGGAAATTTCCATTGACTTTGTATGTGGAAAATTTTTATAAGGAGATGGAAATATTACAGCATCTGCTCCTGCAAGTCTCATTAACTTTCCTATTAATAAAGTAGAATCAATTCCTGTATAGTCTGACTGATAAATAGCCCCGCTAAAAGAAGGATGGGCTATAAATCCAGCATTTAAATTTTGAGATAAGGTTTGTAAGACATCAAATCCGTATGGAACTACATTAATAAGGAATAGTTTTATTCCTGCTTTTAATCCTTTTTCAACTTTTTTGTACAATTCATCGATATGTCCTGTTAAATTAGGAACGTACAGTGTCTTTCTTCCTGTTATACGTTCTGCTTCTTCTGCTATTTTTAGACAATGTTCTATTCTCTCTTCAAATGGGGCAGTTGCTTCGTCAAAAAATATTTCATCATCTTTAACAATATCAAAGCCTGCAGAAGCCATTTGAAAAAAAACTTGAGAATACTGCTCAGATGATAATCCAAAAGCTCCTTTTATAACACCTAAAAGTAGAGGTTCATGTTTTATTCCTATTAATTCCCGAATACCTGTGATTCCATATCTTGGCCCTTGGAAATAATCCAAATAGGTAGGAGGAAACTCTATATTTATAAGTTTTATATTTTCCTCCATTGAAAGTTTTCCAAATATAACAGTAAATAAAGAAGGAATATCATGTTTAAAAAGGATTAGAGGAAAACCTATTGTGATTAATGCTTTGTAAAGCCTTTTATCTTTTTCATAAAAATCTAAATATTCAACAACTTTGCCTTCATAAGTTTTCAACTTAGGATTAAATCTTAGGTTATTTTCAGAGCCTATTGTAAGTTCTTCTGCTAATCTTTTTGCTTTTTCTTCTACATTAAATTTTTTATTTGAACTTAATAAGTAGGTAACATTAATATAGTTCATAGGCTTCCTCTATTTTTCTTTTATGATTTCATAAACCTCAACACTTAATTTCCCTTGAAACATTTCTTTAGGAGGGTTATCTTTATGAGCTTCTCTAAATGCTTCACTCCTTGTGTAATTGATAAAATCCTCCATAGTTTCCCATAATGTTTCTATAATAAATGTATTGTTTTCAGGCATTCCTGGAATGTTTTTAGGTTCTAAAATATTCATTTTTACAAATCCTGGCTGATCTGTTAATCCTTTTTCACCAAACTTTTCTATTACCCTTTGTTTGAAAGCTTCTACATACTCTGGATTTAATGGAAACTTAGTCATTACTACTATCATCTTACAACCTCCTAATAATTAAAATATGATTTTTACCTTACAATGTAAACTTCATTTGAACTATTATTATAACGAAAAGAAAAGAATAAAGAATTTTAAAAGAGGAGTAAATCTAAATGTTTTTAGAATTTAAAATAGAGGATTTAGAGAAGGAAAAAGAGAAGGTTTTTGAAAAATTAGAAAGTAATAAAAAAAGAATAGAAGAACTTCTTCAAATAGAAGACAAAACTTTTATGAACTTTGTTAGACCATATCAATTTATCCACGAAGAGCTTAACTGGATATTTAAACCGCTTATTCATCTTAATTATGTTAAAAACAATCCAGAAATTCAAAAGGTTTTCACAGAGATTCTACCTGTAATAACGGAATATTTCACAAATTTAGGTCAGAATGAGGAGCTTTATAAAAGTTTTAAAGAAATTTATGAAAAAGAAAAAGGTAACCTTACAGCTGCCCAAAGAAAAGTTTTAGAAGATCTGATTCTTGAGTTTGAATTAAGCGGTGTAGCTTTACCTACAGACAAAAAAGAAAGATTAAAAACTATAAATATTGAACTTAGCCAGCTTCAAAATCAGTTTTCTCAAAATGTTTTAGATGCTACAAATGCGTATGAACTTATCATAGAGGATTTTGAAGATGTTAAAGAACTTCCTGAAACGGATCTCAATTCAGCGAAAATAGAAAAAGATGGAAAAATAGTTTATAGATTTACCCTTCAACTTCCAAGTTATATAGCGTATATGACATATGGCTCCAATAGAAAGCTCCGTGAAGAACTATACAGAGCATACTCAACAAGAGCTCCAGAAAATGAGGAACTTTTAGAAAAAATACTGAAATTAAGACATGAAAAGGCAACATTATTAGGATTTAAAAATTATGCTGAATTATCTTTAAAACAAAAAATGGCACCATCTGTTGAAAAGGTTCTTCAGTTTTTAGAAGATCTTGCAATGAAAAGCAAACCTCAAGGAGAAAAGGAAGTTCAGGAATTAAAAGAATTCGCAAAATCTTTGGGATTTGATGAAGAACTTCAAGCTTATGATGTGGCTTATTACTCAGAAAAGTTAAAAAAATCTAAATTTGATTTTGACGAAAAAGCATACAAACCGTATTTTGAAAAAAATAGCGTAGTAGAAGGTTTATTTAACTTTATTTATAAACTTTTTGGTGTAGAGTTTAGAAAAGTTGATGTTCCTGTATGGGATGAAACCGTTGATGTTTATGATCTTTACAGGAATGATGAAGTTTTTGCCAGAATTTATTTAGATTTAGAAGCAAGACAGGATAAAAAAGGTGGAGCATGGATGGATGACTGGCAAACAGGATGTTTAGATGAAAACAACTGCAGAGTTTATCCAACTGCCTTTGTTGTTGCTAATTTCCCACCTTCAACAAAAGACCAGCCTTCATTATTGAGACATTACGATGTTGTTACATTATTCCACGAGATGGGTCATGCAATACATCACTTATTCAGTGAGGTTACTGAAAGTTTTGTAAGTGGAACATCAGGTGTAGAATGGGATGCTGTAGAGTTCCCTTCTCAATTTTTAGAAAATTTTGCCTATGAAAGAAAAGTTTTAAAGACTTTTGCTAAACATTATAAAACAGGCGAAATAATCCCTGATGATATGATTGATAAACTGATAGCGTCTAAAAATTTTCAGTCTGCAATGGCAATGCTAAGGCAGCTTGAATTTGGTTTATTTGATTTGAAAATTCATACAAATGCTTACACCAAAGAGCAGGTTCAAGAGATTTTAGATCAAGTGAGGGAACAGGTTTCATTAATAAAACCACCATCGTATAACAAATTCCAGCAGGCATTTACCCACATTTTCTCAGGTGGATATGCAGCAGGGTATTATAGCTATAAATGGGCAGAAGTTTTAAGTGCAGATGCATTCTTCATTTTTATTGATAACGATATTTATGATGAGGAAATTGCTTCCAAATTCTTAAATACTGTCTTAAAACAAGGCGGAAGTAAGCCAGCCATGGAGATTTTTAAAGAGTTTACAGGTAGAGAACCTGATATTGATGCTATTTTGAGACTCGCAGGAATTGAAGTGGTTGTTTAAAAAGATAAACACCCCGTTTAACAGGGGTGTCCTTTAGATACATTTAGATAAAATTGCGTTATAGGCTTTTTCAGGTGAACTGTATTTTTCTTCTATAACTTTTCCATCTGTGCACCTTGAAATGAACTTATTATCTTTTTCAGACTTTAAGATCACTCCAATGTAACCATCTTTACCAATGATATCCATAAATGGATTTTGAACATGTAAAACAGTTTCTGTAGGTTCTACAGCCTGTGGTTCTTCTGCTAATGTTGGTGAAAATATCCCAACTGCTAACCCTAAAGCAGCACTTGCCGCTAACGTTCTTACTTTTACCATACTATTTCTCCTCCTAAAAGTTTTTTGTTTTTATATTTTTATCTTAATAGTTTTATATTAATTTATTATTAAGATAATATTAAGATAATTTAATAATATAACTGCTGTTGGTATGGATAATAGTATATATCCTTTTCAAAGATTAAATATAATGCAAATCATATAAAAAGACCTGCTTTCTGGTGACTAAAATAAAATATGGTGTTAGAATGCTGATATAAGCTAACTTTCTGAAAAATTTAAATTTTTAAATAAACATATTTATAATTATAATAACAAATTATATTTATATGAATATTTATAATTCTATAATTTAGTTAAAGTTCTTTAAACTTATTTGTTATTGGCATTCTTCTATCTTTTCCGAAGGCCCTGTGAGTTATTCTTATACCAATTGGTGCCTGTCTTCTTTTATATTCATTTTGATCTATCATTCTTATAACCTTTTTAACACTTTCCTCATCGATACCATATTTAGGAATCTCTTTTGCAGGGATGTCTTCTTCCACATATAGTCTGATAATTTCATCTAATATCGGATAAGGAAGAAGTTCATCTTCGTCTTTTTGATTTGGTTTTAATTCAGCAGAAGGTGGTTTTACTAAGACTCTATCAGGGATAACTTTAGATATGCTGTTTCTGTAATCTGCCAATTCGTAAACTTTCGTTTTTAGAACATCTTTTAAAACTGCAAAACCACCAACCATATCACCGTATAATGTTGCATAACCAACACTCATTTCAGATTTATTTCCTGTGGCAAGGACAATCCATCCAAATTTATTTGAAAGTGCCATTAAAAGATTTCCTCTTATTCTTGCCTGAAGATTTTCTTCTGCATGTCCAGGCTTTGTTCCTGCAAATAATGGTTCTAATTCCTGTAAATATTTTTCAAATATATTTGTAATAGGAAGAACAAACTTCTCTATACCTAAATTTTCTGCTAACTCTTCAGCATCTTCAATACTTTCTTTAGATGTATACTGCGAAGGCATTAAAACGCCTTTTACGTTTTCACTCCCTAATGCATCTACTGCAATACATGCAGTTAATGAACTATCAATACCACCACTCAATCCTATAACAACTTTTTCAAAACCGTTTTTATAAATATAATCTTTTAGACCTGTAACCAGTGCTTTATAATTTTGCTCTACTTCCCGTTCGTCTAAAAGAATTTTTTCAGGAAGAAGAATATATTTTTCTTTTATTTTATAATCTAATTTAAACTCTTTTACGATTTCTTCCCTTTTATACTCGGCACGGAGTTCTTTAAGTCTATTATCTTTTAGCTGTTTTCTGAAAATATTATCAAGTTCTAAATCACATAGAACCAGATCTTCTTCAAACGATTTTCCTTTCTCGTGAATTTTTCCATCAGGATCAACGATTATGCTGTTTCCATCAAAAACAAGCTCATCCTGTCCTCCCACGAGATTTACATATGCAATTGATATAAGATTATCCCGTGCTCTAACTTTTATCATTTCTTCCCTTATTTTCAACTTACCCATATAGTAAGGAGATGCGTTTATATTTATAACCAGCTCAGCTCCTTCTATGGCTTGAGTATTTATAGGGTTTTCTGGATACCATATATCTTCACAGATAGAAAGACCAATTTTATAACCTTCTATATTCAAAAGGCATATCTCTTTTCCTTTCTGAAAATATCTGAGTTCATCAAAGACTCCATAATTTGGGAGATGATTTTTATGATAACTTGTGATGATTTCACTGTTAAGCATTACAGCAGCAGCATTAAAAATATCTATTTTTTTATCAACAAAACCAACTATAGAAATAATATCTTTAGAATAATCTGCTATTTTTTGTATGTACTCTAAATTTTTGTTAATAAAACTGGGTTTTAGTAAGAGATCTTCAGGAGGATACCCTGTAAGAGCAAGTTCAGGAAAGGCTATAATATCTACCTCCTGCTCTTTTGCCTTTTGTATAAAATCAACTATCTTTTTATAATTTCCTTCAATATCTCCAACAACTGAGTTAATCTGTGCTAAAGCAAGTCTAATTTTTTTCATTTTCATAATCTCCAAATAGTTTATCTTGTTAAATTTTATATAAAGAATTATTATAGTGAACTACACGCTGACTTAAAACATTATTTCCGATGGAATACACAAATTCTAGATTTGTCAGTCGTTTTACAGGGGGTGTGCTATCTTGAGATAACCTTATCCCTGATAGGTGGTCACCACACCTTGCTACCCCTATCTGCCCATATACTTGGACAGACTTAGGGCTACTTTTAAGTTTTCCAAATACTCTAATCCTTATTACTTGCTTTAATCCTGTAATGTAATCGTGAAAACTCTTTTTAAACTTTTTGAGTAGATTTCTTGCCCCGTTTACATCTGCGTTAATGGATCCTTTAATTGATTTAAACAATCCTCTATGTTTTCTTGCCTCAGGTGTGTAGTTTTCTTTGTTAACAGCTACTTCTTTTAAGCTGTCCACACCTGAAGTATAGCTCTCATCTACTAAGACTACTTTTATTCCGTATTCGCTTGCTTTGTATTCTATTTGTTTTGATACTTTACCATGTGGTAGTAAACTTAACATCTGGTCTATTATGCTTGATAGCTTACTCTCTTTGTTTTTGCTTTCTTGTAGTTTACCTATGACTATAGCCCCTACATTGTATTTTTTTGCAAGCTCTACTATCAAATTTGAAACTTTATGACTAAAATCTCTTATTAGATTGTTTACTCTCTTTTGTATCCTGTGGAGTATTTTATCTAATCTACTTGTTGAGAGTTTCTTGTTTATAAGGTTGTCTCTTTTCTTTTGCCATTTTGATAATTTCTTTAAATAGTTTCTGAGCTGTGTTTGTATTCCTTTGCCGTCTATTATATAGCTTGCTGGATGGTTTTCTATCACAAGGGTTGCAAAGTTTGATATTCCGTAGTCTATTGCTAATGCTATATCTTTTGATGGTTTAAGCTCTTGCTCCTTTTCAATCGCCCAAATCAGAGATTTTTCTATTTCTTTCTCATATACGATGTTTAGCCTGTATGTGATATTGTTGTATGCTTTATATGGTGTTATCTGAATATTGAGTATGTTTAGATTGCTTAAGTCTAATCCTGTTTCTATTCTCAGGTAATTTATATCTATCCCGTGTTTCTCTTTTAAGTGTTGTTTTAGCTCTTTTGATAGGCTTAACCTTATAGTGTTTCTTTCAATTGTAAATCCTGTTTTATCGTAAATTACTGGTCTGTGTGGTGATTTTTTCTTATTGAACTTTGGTGGTTTTACTGGTGATGGGTATTTTCCTGGTTTTTGTAAGTATTTAAAAAAGTTTTGCCAACCTCTTGATAGCTCCTCTAATATAATTTGTGCTGTTCTGCTTTGTAGTGATTTCTTATGTATAGATGTATCTTTTAGCTTGTTGTATAGGTCGAATTTGTTTGGTTTTGCTAATTTGTTTTTTACTAGATGGTTTGCTTCATTCCATAGTTTTCCTGCGTGATAGGTCAGATAGCCTAAGACTATGTTTGTGTTCAGGTCTATATAACTTAATTCTATTCGTAAGCTTCTTTTTGTTTTTATGGTATTCATTTAAAATCTATCCTATGGTAAACTACCTAAAAAAGCAAGTTTTTTTAAGAAAAAAAGAAAGTTAGGCACTAAAAAGATTTTCGGTTTTTTGGAAATGTTCAATTACTACTAATTTTTTTAGATGGTAAGCCGAAAGCAACCGAAAATGGGTTTCAAGAAACAAAAATTTTATATAAAATAAAATAATATAAAATTGGGGAAAGGGTTTTTGTTTAAAGATTTTAAGAAATTGCTTTGGAATTCGTTAGAAAAACATCTGTTTTATCCTAATAATTTCCGCTTATCATTGGTTAAAATAGCAGTTTTTATATCATTTATAGATCTTGTTATTTTAATTCCTTTTGACAGTCATAGAGGCTTTCATTTTCTTGCATTATCTGAATCTATAGCTTTATTCCTTTTAATTTATAACTATAAATTAGCTGAGCAAAAAAAAGAAAAAGAATCAACTGATCTCTTTATATTTATTTTTTCTTTGGTTATTTTCTTTGCTTTATTCTCAAAGAATATGACTGTTTATTATTGGATGGAAATGTTTCCAATCGTTGCATTTTTCTTAAAAGGTATTAAAGCTGGATTTGTATATTCAATTCTATTTTTTATAGGTGTTTCTATAATCAGCTTTTATTTATACATGAACAATGAATTACCATTGGATCTTTATACAGTAAAAGAAATTATTCAGGTTTATTTTACAATGGTGTTTATAAGTTTTTTAGTGGAGTTTGTCCGTTCACATTATGAAAAAGAACTGAAAAAAATTGTTTATACAGATTATCTCACAGGTATATATAACAGAAAAAAAGGTGAAGAAGTCTTGGAGTTTGAGATCCTCCGTGCAAAAAGATTTTATCATCCACTTTCTATAATAATGTTTGATATTGATAATTTTAAAAAAATAAATGATACATATGGACATGACGTTGGAGATTATGTTCTTATTACAATAGCAAAACTTGTTAAAAATTCTATTCGTAGAATCGATACATTTGTTAGATGGGGTGGAGAAGAATTCTTAATAATTTTACCTGAAACAGATATAAACGGAGCTAAAACAACTGCAGAAGTTATAAAAATGAAAATCGAAAATTACGAATTTGAAACGGTAGAAAAGGTTACAGCAAGTTTTGGTCTTTCTGAGCTTCATCCAGAAGATTCTTTATTTTCATTAATCAAAAGAGCAGATGAAGCTCTGTATATTGCCAAAAAATCTGGAAAAAATAAGATCGTTATCCGTTAACTAACTTCTTCTTTTTCTAAAGCTTCACATATATAATCGTAATCAGAAAGTATAAATTCTAAAGCAGTCTCAGCAACATCATAATAAAATGGAGTTTCTGCCATATCTCTGGCAGCCATAAGATATATAGGCCCCCAATTTGCCAGATGTTCTTCCATGAATTTTTTCTGGATTTCTAAAAGTTTTCTAGCTTCTTCATAATCTTCTTTAGCATATGCATTTAGCTCTTCCTGAGCAAGATTCATCATAAATTCCATTTCAACGGCAATATGGTCAGGGGATAAAGCCCTTGTTTTATTTAAATCAATAGAATATCCGTGTTCTCTATAAAAAATAAGTGTTGGATTTGTGATAGTTGGATTAATATGTCCTTCCTCTTGCATAAAAACAGATTCGTAAGGATATACATTCAGCAAAAATATAGTAGTAAAATCAACATTAAGATCTTCTTCGATAAGAGATCTAACATCTTTTTCTTTAAATTTATCCCACTCTTTTGTATTAGGGAATAAATCAAGCAAATCTTCTGTATTTTTTATTTTTTCTAAAGTTATTGCATCAATTTCTTCTATTAATAATCTGGATAATAATCCATACATATTTATACGAGCTTGTGTTTCTATGATTCTATCTTCCATTTATAACTCCTGAAGGAAATTTTGTTTCTAAATAAGATATGCAAATAATCTCATTTTTAAATATCTTTTGTCAAGATTGGATTCTATTTTTCAAATTTATCAAATTATGGTATGTTTGAAAAATAGAGGGGCATATGCCCCTTCTATTTATAATTAAGATTCGTGGTGTTCTCCACCTTCTGAACCAGGCATTCTATATGCTCTGTCTGTATGTGGATACCAAGGTCTTGGGAACCATTTAGGTCTTCTTAAACCGTTTGGCCCTGGAGCTGGCCTTGTGAGTTCATCTCTCCAAGCCTGGTATACTTTGAATGTTTTAGAAGTATCAACTACAACATCACCAATTTTGTCGTCTGGGCCAGCTTTTTCAACTAACACTTTCTTATGCCAGCAGTGCATACCAGAAAGTGGATCTGGGTTTGCAGGGAATACAGAATTTTGCCATACACCAGATGTACCCTTCCACCATACTTCTTTAATATCTTCGTTGAATTCTGGATATGGCCATTTTAACCATTTCTCATGATGTTTTCTTTCAACGTGATGAGGCAACACACCTTTTTTCCATCTAACCGTCCATAAGTGTTCTTTTGGATTGTCAATTTCTGCTAAAGCAGAACCAAACGTCATAACGCCTAATTCCTGATCAAATCCTTCTACCTTAACTTTATCAACAACTCTCCATCTACCAGAGTGGTGAGAACAAGCAAGTACACCAGGTCTTGTAGCTTGTGTTGGCATTGCCATTCCTACAAAGTAACCAACCTCTATTCCAGAGACAGTATCAACAACTTTAACTTTGATAGGATCTCCTCTTTTAATTCCTAATCTTTCAGCATCTTTTTCGTATATCCATACAGGGTTATGGTTTTGTGAAATTTCCATTAACCATTTTGCATTTACAGAACGTGTATGAATGTTATATGGAAGTCTGTAAATAGGATTTAATACGAAAGCATTTTCCTCAGTCATATAGTCATGGTGAACATGTGTTGTGATATGAATAAGTTTTTGTCTGTCTTGTTTGTCTTTTGGATATATTGGAATAGCATATTCTGGCCAGTGGAATTCTACGAAAGTTTTTGAGTAGAACTCTAATAAACCTGTTGGAGTATGCCATCCAACTAATATTTTTCCATCTTTCATCACACCGATAGGATGTCTTTCTGAATGAATTTCTGTGTAATGGTGTTTAAGGAATACAGCTCCTGTGTCTTCTTCAACATAAAGCTCAGACATAGGAATCCATTTTCCTTTATATTTAACAGCTTTCTTTACAGGATCATAAGGAAGTGGTCTTTCATGAACATTGTAAACATTTGTTTCTTCCGTCCATGCACCTCTATCTCTCATATATTCATAAGGCGTTACACCTAATTTTTCGCAAACCTTTCTTAAGTTTGGTAATGTTCCAAATGCAGCTTCATACCACTCTTCAATGGTTACAGGTTTTCCTGGGTTCTTTTTAGATTCCCAATATTTTCTAATTCCAAGTGAACCATCAGGATCTATTGCGAATGCAAGATTGATCCAGAACTCATTTTCTTCCCAAACTTCACCAAGTCCTACTTTCTTATGAGCTTCTAAAGTTGCTCTCCATGGAACTTCAGGTTCCCATCCCATTTTTTGTAAAGCAACTCTTAAAGCTGGCTGTCTGAAAGCAGTCCATCTTTCAGGTTTAGTTTCTGCAGACTGGTTATCATGTCTTTCACCTGCAAGTCCAACAGGAAGTATGTAGTCAACATTCCAGTTTGTTTCAGACCACGTTGGAGATAAGTTTACAGTTAATCCCATTTTGTTTTCATCTCTTAAAACTTCGATCCATCTGAAACCATCAGGGTTAATCCATACAGGGTTATAAATTTTAGAAATCCAGATATTTAATTTTTCAGGAATTTTAAGTCCTCTAGCTTCCCATTTTTTCCTCCATTCATCATCGGAAAGAAGATGCGGAAGTAAGAAACTTAACTCATAAGTAGATAAAGGCCATTCTGGAGGCCATAAAATTTCATTCCATGCATCAACAGGTGGAGGTTTTTTACCAACTGTGGCTTCATATCCTTTTCCACCAACTCCAAGAACGTGCCAGTGATGCCATCCAACAGCTCCAATTCC
>JALVEZ010000074.1 GCA_027030405.1 Hydrogenothermaceae bacterium
CCCAGTCATCAGAAAAATTGATACATCTCTTGCTCCAATAATGGCTATACTTCTTCATGGAGACGCACCTTACGGGATAAAGGCTTTTTATGCAGATAAAATCATAAAAAGGGAGTTTGAAAGGATTTCGGGAGTTGGCGATGTAAGTTTAGGTGGGTATAGAGACTATATTTTATGGGTAAGGATCGATCCTATAAAGTTAGCAGCTTATCATCTTACGCCAATTGATATATCAAATGCTTTAAGAAGGAACAACGTAGAAACACCTTCAGGGAGAATTGATTCCAAAAATAGAGAATATGTGGTAAGAGTTTACGGGAAAGCCCACACTCCTGAAGAAGTTGGGGAAATAGTAGTAAAAAACGGTGTAAAAATAAAAGATGTTGCAGATGTTAAGTTCACCTATGACGAACAAAGAAGCGTAGTTCGTTTTAACGGTAAAGAAGCTCTGGCATTTATCATTTATAAACAATCAAAATCAAACACAGTTCAGGTGGCAGACAAAGTAAAACAAAAAATGAACGAACTAAACAAAAAACTTCCTGAGGGAATGAGGTTAGATATAAATTATGATTCATCAGAGTTCATAAAAAGAAGCTCACACGACGCTATCTCAGAAGTAATTTTCGGAACGATTTTAACAGCTTTCACAGTTTTTCTTTTCTTAGGAAGAATTGTTATGACCCTTATTCCGATGATGGCGATTCCTGTTTCTATTTTAGGAACGATATTTGTTCTTTATCTTATCGGGCAGTCTTTGAACACCATCTCTCTTATTGCGATAGCCGTCGCAGTTGGACTTGTTATCGATGATGCTATTGTTGTTATGGAAAGTATTTACAGAAGAAATGAAGAAGGATTAAGAGGAATTGAGGCGGCTATTAAAGGAACGAGAATTGTTATATTTGCCCTTCTTGCTTCTACCTCTTCTTTAATTGTTATATTTTTGCCGATATTGTTTCTTGAAGGTGTTATTGGGCAGTTCTTTTTCAGCTTTGCAGTAACGCTGATTATTGCCATTGCTATTTCTTATATCGTTTCACTTTCTTTCACTCCGATGATCTCTGCAAGGCTTGTGAAAGCCCATAAGAAAAATATTTTCCAGAGAATTTATGATAAATTTGAAGCAGGTTTTGATGTAGCTTTGAAATGGTGTCTGAACCACAAAACCATCGTCATCATTTTTGCCGTCATTACCGTTGCAGTGGGAATAAACCTTGCAAAATCTGTTAAAAAAGAGTTTTTTCCTTTAGTTGATGAAGGAAGATTTTTAATTAGATTTGAAACACCGACAGGTTCTTCATTTGATTTTACAAATAAAAAAGCTATGGAAATCGAAAAATTTCTCCTTTCTGATCCTTACATTTTGAGATACGGAATGGCACTTGGTGAAGGTGTAGTAGGAAGACCTGAGGTAAACGGCGGAATGTTTTTTGTGACGCTTACAGATAAAAGCAAAAGACCTCACCAAAAGGTTGTTATGGATGAACTCAGAAAAAAACTTTCAAAAATAAAAGATGTTAAAGCCATCATAGATATGCCTTCGGCAGTGGGAGCAAGGGCAGGAAGAAATGCAGATATTCAGTATGCCATAAAAGGTTCTAATCTTGAAAAACTGAGTGAACTTGCATTTGAGATAGAAGAAAGGCTAAAAATTACTCCAGGATTTGTTGATGTTGATACAAATTTAAGAATAAACAAGCCAGAAATAGAGATAAAAATTGACAAACAGAGGGCTTTACAGCTTGGAGTGGCTACACAGGATATTTCTAACACTATCAATATGATTTACGGGAAATATATTGTAGGAACATTTGAAAAAGGTTCTGAAAGCTATGATATGGTAATAAAAGCTAAACAGGATTTTCTAAAAAGTTATGAATCTTTAAATAAAATTTATGTAAGGGCAATAAACGGTGAGCTTGTTCCTGTTTCAGACCTGATTTATTTCAAGCTGAAACCAGCTTTAAATGTTATAAATAGGTATAACAGACAATACTCTTTTACCCTGTATGCAAATCTATCAGGAATATCGTTAGGAGAAGGAACTAAAAAAGTTGAAGAAATTCTAAAGCAGATGCTCCCTGTTGGATACACTTATGAAATAGCAGGGCAGGCAAAAGAGTTTAAAAGAACATTTTCAGGTTTGGCAGTTGCCCTTGCCATTGCGATATTGGGTGTTTATATGATTTTAGCTTCAATATTTGAAAGTCTTTTACATCCTTTTACAGTTTTACTGACACTTCCGTTTGCCATTTTAGGTGTGTTTGGACTTATTCTGATAACAGGAACATCTTTAAATGTCGGTTCTTATTTTGGAATTATTCTTCTTATAGGGCTCGTGGCGAGAGATTCTGTTTTGTTTATTGAAAGGATTATTCAGCTTAAATCGGAAGGACAGCCTATAAGAGAGGCCATTTTAAATGCTAGAAAAGAAAGGCTCAGACCTATACTTATGACAACACTAACCATAATGGCAGCGTTATTCCCTGTTGCCCTTGGACTTACAGAAGGTTCAGAACAAAGACAGCCTTTAGCAATAGCCGTTATAGGTGGGCTTTTTACAGCTTTACCTCTCAGTCTGTTTATCATTCCAGTAGTTTATGAGATAGTAGAAAGTATCAGAAATTTAAGATACAGAATCTTTAGAGGTTCTTAAGAATGCTTTTTATCTAAGCAAGCTAATTTTTCTTCACATTTGCCTAATTTATAGCTAAGATTTTCTATTTTATCTAAAAACAGTTGAAGGTTTGTTTCTAGTTCTTGATTGTTTTGAATATATTTCTTGTAGATTTCCAGAGCTTCTGATATTATCTGAGTTTCACTTTTTTTTGTGGCTTCTTTGAGTTCTTCTAATGTATTTAGAACCTGACCTCCAAAAATGTATGTTTTTTTCTTTTTTTCCATCTTTTCTCCATGTTTACATAAAATATAATTGATATTAGTAACTATTAGCTTTAATATTAATCATAATGCCATTATATATAGATTTTGTAGTTATTACAATTACTTATTTATATGGTAAAGTTTATAACTAATTTTTCGACGCCTACTTTTATTTTTTTCCGTTTTTTAGTAAACTTAACTCATATATTTACCGAAAGATATTTCTAATAAAAAAATAACAATTTACATAAAAATACAGATAGTATTTCGTATTTTTATGTAATATACATTTTGACAAGGATTTTTATATGCCAGAAAAAAAGATTATACAAAGCTTACCTTTAGTTATTTACAGTGCAAAAGTAGATTTTAAAAATCTGAAACTTATAAAATTATATTTTTTAAATAACTACATTACACAGCTTACAGGCTGGACAATTGATGATATAAAATCTGATCCCTACTGGTGGATAAAGAATGTTCATCCTGAAGATAGAGAAAAAGCAAAAGCCTTACAAAATTTGAAGAAAGATCAGATTTTCCTCCTTAAATATCGATTTAAGAAAAAAGATGGAAGCTATCTATGGCTAAAAAGTCGTATAAAAATATTAGACATAAAAGATGGTATTGCAGATATATTGGTTTTTTGGGAAGATAAAACGGAAGAGAGCAGTCTTGTTGAAACTATTTTGGAAAACTCTCCAGTTGGAATTGCCATATATAGTGATAAGATGGAATTTGCAAATGATGAATTCTTAAGACTGTTAGGATACACTCTTGATGAACTCAAAAATAAACATCCATGGGATTTGGTTGCACCTGAAATCAGAGAAAAGATTAAAAAGATTGTTTTAAAACGATTAGAAGGAAATGTTTTTGGTAAACATTATAATGAACTACCTGTTATTACAAAAAGCGGTGAAAGACGAATTTTTAGAATGTATGCAAATACAATCTTTTTAGAAGGAAAACCTAAAGTTTTAGGTATCGTTTTAGATGTTACCAATGAGAAAAAGGCAAAAGAAAAATTAGAGTTGGATTCATGTATACTTAATAATATAGCAGATGCAGTAATTATCAGAGATTTTGATACACAAAAAATCATTTATGTGAATAACACCGCAAGCAAAATTTTAGGATATTCGAAAGAAGAATTAATGCATTCTGATGTAAAAGATATAGTAACGGAAGAATCTTTAAGAAAGAAAGAGGAAGTTTTAAAAAATCTCAAAGAAAAAGGCTTTTACAGTTTTGAATCAGAAATGGTTCGTAAAGATGGCTCTGTTTTTCCAGCAGAAGTAGATGTTCAGTTAATACAGATAAATAATAAAAAATATATAGTCAGTATATTAAGAGATATAACAGAAAGGAATAAATATTTAGAGAAGATACATTATCTTTCACGATTATACAAAACCATAAGCGAAATAAATGAAATTTTAGTTTATTCTAAAACGGAAGAAGAAGTCTTTGAAAATATATGTAAAGTTGTTGTAGAGCATTCTGGTTTCAAACTTGCGTGGATTGGAATTGTTGATGAGAAAAATAAAAAAGTCGTACCTGTCAGTTACCACATGGCAGACAAGAAATATATTGATTACATCAAATCAATTAATATATCGCTAAATCCCGAAGATGAAACATCAAAAGGGCCTACAGGACAAGCAGTTTTACAGGATAAGATCATTATAAATCCTGATGTTCGAACAAATCCTTCAATGAAACCATGGCGTGAAAAACAGTTGGAAATGGGATTTATTTCATCCCTTGCTATACCTTTTGAGAAGGAAGGAAAGGTTTACGGTGTTTTAAATCTGTATTCGTGTAAGACTGGGATTTTTGATGAAGAATTTCTAAATCTCTTTTTAGAAATAAAGAAAGATCTATCGTTTGCAATAACAAAAATAGAACAGGATAAATGGGAAAACATACTTAATGTGGCAATTAATGAAGGTGTTGATTGGGTGTTAATAACAGATGATAAAGGTAAAATTGTGTATGTAAATAAAGTAGTTGAACGTATTTCTGGTTATAAAAAAGAAGAGATAATCGGTAAAACTCCGAAAATGTTTGAATCTGGAATTCAGGATGATAAATTTTTGAAAAAAGTGTGGGAACATATTAAAAAAGGAAAAACTTTTCAAGGAATATTTATAAATAGAAGGAAAAATGGAAAACTTTTTTACCTGAACACAGCTGTTATTCCGATTTTTAAAGATGGAAAGTTGGTAAATATAGTTGAAACAGGAAAGGATATTACCCAAGAAAAGATTTTGGAAAATGAACTAAAGAAAATATCGTTTTACGATACATTGACAGAACTACCAAACAGAAACTTATTTGTTGAAGAACTTTCTAATTATATAGAAAGGGCAGTTCACGAAAAACATCAGGCAGCTGTATTAATAATAGACCTAAATAAGTTTTCATACATCAATAATACTTATGGTTATCAGGTTGGAGATACATACCTTAAAAAATTTGCACAAAAATTAAAAACAATATTCAGGAAAGGTGATGTAGTCGCAAGAATTGGGAATGATGAGTTTGCAATACTTTTAGAGGATCTTGCTGATAAAAAAGACATCATAATTGTATTAGAAAAAATGAAAGAAGAGTTAGAAAAACCGATTGTGATTGATAACAATGAATTTGTGATTTCTTATAATATCGGAATCTCAATTTTTCCTGATGATGGAAAAGATGCAGAAACATTACTAAGACAGGCAGATATAGCTTTAACATCAGCAAAATTAGAAGGAGAAAATGAGTATAAATTTTTTGAAAACCAAATGAATCAGAAAGCTTCACAGTTTATAGTGTTGAAAAAACAGATGATTGAAGCCCTTCAAAATGAAGAATTTACGATATATTACCAGCCTTATTTTGACACGGTTTCAAAAGAGCTTAAAGGGTTTGAAGCTTTATTGAGATGGAAGGTCGGTGATGATATCATTTCTCCAGGAGTTTTTATCCCTATTTTAGAAGAGACAGGTCTAATTAGAGATGTTGAAAAATGGATATTAAATAAGGTCTGTTTACAGTTAAATGAATGGAAGGAAAAAGGATATAAGGTTGTTCCTATTTCTGTTAATATCTCACCTGTATCATTCAAAAAAGGTGATCTGAAAATAAATCTAACAAATATTACAAAGAACCATAATATAGATCCAGAGTTTATAACAATAGAGATAACTGAAAGTTCTTTTATTGATAATTTTGAATTTGCTCTGGGCTTACTAAATGAAATGAAGATTGAAGGATTTAAGATATCCATAGATGATTTTGGAACTGGATATTCATCACTTTCGTATTTAAGAAATATTCCTGCAGACATTTTGAAAATAGATATTTCATTTATAAGAGACATTTTTTATGATCAGTATGATCTTGCGGTTGTTGAAACGATTATAAATATTTCTAAAAAGTTTGAAATGAAAACCATTGCAGAAGGTGTTGAGACCATTGAACAGCTGGAACTGTTAAGAAAATTAGGATGTGATATGCTTCAAGGATATTTACTTTCCAAGCCAATTCCTGTTGAAGAAGCAGAAAAATTCTTAAAATGATGCAATGAAAAAGGTATCATTCAATAGTTGTTTTTACAACCTGATCTAATGTTGTGATTCCTTGAAGAGCTTTTAAAACACCGTCCTGTCTTAATGTTTTTAAACCTTTTTTTATAGCTTCTTCTCTGAGAACATCTATACCAACTTCTTTTAAAAGAAGGTCTTTCATTTCTCTATCTATTTTTAAAACTTCTTGAATACCAACTCTTCCTTTATATCCTGTGTAATTACAAACCTCACAGCCTTCGCCTTTATAAACTACAGTATTTTCATCAACATCAAAACCAGCTTCTTTTATAATAATTTTTTCTTTTTCGTCTGGTTTATATTCTGTTTTGCAGTTTGAGCAAATTCTTTTTGCTAATCTTTGGGCAACCACAAGTAAAAGTGAATCACCGATAAGATAACTCTCTATTCCCATCTCACCTAATCTAACAACGGTATTGATAGAGTCATTTGTATGTAAAGTTGAGAAAACAAGGTGACCTGTAAGTGATGCTTCTACTGCAATTTTTGCAGTTTCTGGATCTCTTATCTCACCAACGAGTATCACATCAGGGTCATGTCTTAAGAATGCTCTTAATGCTTTATCAAAAGTATATCCTGCAGAGGGATTTATACTCGTCTGAACAATCGTTCCTCCTAATGTGTATTCAACTGGGTCTTCAACTGTGATGATTTTCTTTTCTGGTGTATCTATCTCTCTAAGAGCTGAGTATAAAGCAGTTGTTTTCCCTGAGCCTGTAGGTCCTACAAGTAAAATCATACCATAAGGTTTTCTAATAGCATTTCTATATAGTTCAAGATTTTCTTCTGTAAAACCTAATTTTTCCAAATCTAAAACAACATTTCCTTTATCAAGGATCCTCATAACAATATCTTCACCATATACAGTAGGAACAGTTGAAACCCTTAAGTCAATATTAATTTCTGGATTAAACTGTGCATAATTTATTCTGGCATCCTGAGGTAATCTTCTTTCATCGATTTTCATGTTACACATTATTTTGTATCTTGTTACCAATCCATCATGTATGTTTTTAGGAAGTGATAAAAACTCCATTAAATCACCATCTATTCTACATCTAACAGCGACTTTTTCTTCTTCTGGCTGTATATGTATATCAGATGCACCTTTTTTATAAGCATATTCTATTATTTTGTTAGCGAGAACAATCACTGGTAAATCTGCAGAAAGTTCTTCAAGATCTTGATCTATATTTTTACTTTTTTTGAGTTTAGAAAGGGCTTCTTTTTTCTTTTCGTATTTCTCTATAAGTTCTTGTTGATTGCTTTCAAGCTGTTTTTCGTTTTCATATATAATATCTATTTTATTTAAAAGTTTTGTTTTTGTAGTAACTACTATATTTACCTCAGATATAAGAAAACCCTCTTTTTTTAAAATATCTATTGTTTCATTTAAAGACATTATATCTGTAGGTTCTACCATAGCAACTGTTAATGTTCTATTATCATAATCTAAAGGTAATATAAGTCTTTTCTTAAGGAAAGTTTCAGGGAAAACTTTGATTATCTCTGGAGGTGGATAGTAATGTGATAAGTCATCGTATTTATATCCTAAATATTCTGCCTTGATTTCTGCAATTTTTTCTTCTGGAAATCCTTTTTCAGTTAAAAGTTGAAGAAGGTTTTTATTTTCTTTCCTTGCTTCATTTTGAAGAACTTTTATAGCTTCAAAGGATATTCCTAATTTATCGCTTATTAAATCTATAAAACTTTTTTCAGAGGTGCCTTTATTTATTTTTACATTCATCAGTACTCTACCATAAACACCACGTTTTTAAGTTTTGTTTCCCCAAACATATCAAATGTAATAGGGATAATTTTTATTTTTATGATTCCATCTATATATTCCTGAGTTATTAGGTATTCTTTTACAAATGCCAATTTTTCGTAAAATTTGTTTTTAACAATATTACTGAAAATCTCTTTAATATCTTTTCCTAAAACATCTTTCCTATTCCATCTATTTCCTGTAATTTCTATAAATGAAGGGTTTATATTTGTTATCTTATCATTTTTATCTACTATAATCACCCCTTCTTTCATCTCATTTATTATATTTTCACTTAATATGTTTTGTCTTTTGATTTCTTCAACTAAAAGTGCATAGTTTAAAACATTTGCAAGAATAGGAATAAATTTTTCTAAAAGTTTTTTGTCTTCTTCTGTAAAATGAGGTTCTTTATTTGAAGCAACAAAAATACCTAATAATTTATTACCTATTAGAATAGGTAGTGCTATCATCGATTGTGTTGCAATATCTGGAACTTTTATCCAGCTTTTGTGATATTTCAGTTCTTTATCTATTGATTTTAGTTCTTTGTAATCATAAACATTCTTAATATTTACTATCTGTTTTTTTATGGCTACAAAACCTGCAATGCTGTCTAAATTTACAGGAATTTTTACTTTTTTTAATTTATCTGCTTCTAATACAACTGATTCCAAAACATTTTCTTCTTCGTTGTATAAAAATAATGTACTTCTTTCTGCTCCGATTTCTTCTCTTATTTTTTCTACTACTTTTGTGAGAATATCTGTTATATCTAAGTTAGAAAGACTAAATTCTAGAAGCTCTAAAATCTTTGAATCATTCATTATCCACCAAATATTTCTTTTAATTTATTTTCCACAGAGTCTATAGGGATTTCTATTTTTTCATTGTCTTTTCTTCTCTGAAACTCAACAACGCCATTTTTTACACCTTTACCTACAATTATTCTGTAAGGTATACCGATTAGGTCTGCATCTTTAAATTTTGCACCTGGAGATATATCCCTGTCATCAAGTAGAACTTCAATCCCTAAACCTCTGGAAATATTATAAATATTTTCGGCAATTTCCATAATATTTTTATCTTTTGTGTTTAAAGCAAGTATATGTAATTTAAATGGAGCTATATTATCCGTCCAGATTATCCCATTTTCGTCGTGGTTTTGCTCTACTGCTGCGGCAATGAGCCTTGAAACCCCAATTCCATAACATCCCATTACTATAGGTTTCTCTTTTCCGTCTTTATCTACAAAGTTTGCTTTTAAAGCCTCACTGTATTTTGTTCCTAAAAGGAAGATATGACCTACTTCTAGTCCTGTTGTTTCTTTTAGCGGTGATTTACATACAGGGCAAGGATCTCCTTCTGTAGCTGTTCCGAAGTCAACAATGTCAACAGGGTTAAAGTCCCTTGGCATGTTTACATTTATGTAGTGGTAATCTTTTTCATTTGCTCCTACTACAAAGTTATGAAGATCTTCAATGGATCTGTCTGCATAAACAGGGATATCAAGGCCGATTGGCCCGACAAATCCTTCTACAAGTCCTAGCTTTTCCATTTCTTCTGATGTTGCCAAATGCATATCTAAGGCACCAAAGTAGTTTAAAACTTTTGTTTCGTTGAGTTCTCTATCTCCTCGGACAAGGATTGCAATTGGTGTTCCGTCATCTAATATATAAATTAATGTTTTTACGATCTTATTTGGTTTTACATTTAAAAATTTTGTAACATCTTCCACAGATTTAACATCAGGTGTATAAACTTTTTCAAGAGGCTTTTCTTCTTCAGGTGGAAGTTTATCAAGTTCGAACTCATACTTTGCTGCTTCAACATTTGCTGCATATCCGCAGTTCTCACAATAAACTATATGAGCTTCTCCATTAGGAACCATAACTACAAATTCATGTGAATATTTTCCACCTATTGCCCCTACATCTGCTTCAACCATCAAATAATTAAGACCTAACTCTTTAAATATTTTGTGATAGGTTTCTTTCATGATTTCATAGGATTTAATAGCCATTTCTTCGGATATATCAAAAGAGTAAGCATCTTTCATTACAAACTCACGACCTCTTATAAGTCCGTATCTAGGGCGGGCTTCATCTCTAAACTTAGTCTGTATTTGGTAAAAGTTTAGTGGTAAATCTTTATAGGATCTGACGGTTTGCCTTACAAGATCTGTTATTGTTTCTTCGTGTGTTGGCCCGAGAGCAAAATCTCTATCATGTCTGTCTTTCAATCTGAAAAGTTCTTTTCCGTAAACATCCCATCTTCCTGTTTCTTTCCACAGTTCAGCAGGTGTAAGAATCGGAAGTAAAACTTCTAAAGCTCCTGCTTCATCCATATGTTTTCTTATAATGTTTTCAATATTTTTTAATACTCTGAGCCCTAATGGTAGATAGCTGTAAATTCCAGCTGCTACTTTTTTTATATAACCTGCTCTCAGTAAATAAACATGACTTGGAACTTCTGCTTCGGCAGGCGTTTCTTTCATAGTTTTTATGAAATATTTCGATGCTCTCATCTAAAACCCCTTTCAAATAATTTGTTTATCTATTATAAATCAATTTGAAGTTAGTATTTTCTTAATTATTTGCTCTATTTGTTTTATAATAAAGGTATTCCTTGTAATGGGAGGATTTAAGAATAGAACATTTAGAACATTTTCTTCAGCACCATGGTTATCTTGCTGTTTTTATTGGGACTTTCCTTGAAGGTGAGATATTCCTTTTAATTGTCGGATTTTTTATTAAAGCTGGTTTTTTGCAACCTATACCATCTATGATTTTTGCAATAGCAGGTGCATTTTTCCACGAAATCATATATTTTATGATAGGGAGATGGAAAGGAAGAGAATTTTTATTAAGTAACTCTTTAACAAGGAAAAAATACAGAAAGGCCAAACAATTAGTCCATAAATACGGTATTTTTTCTATTTTTATAATCAGATTTTTATATGGAATGCGTGTAGTTCCTATGGTTTTATTTGGGGCAACAGGTTTTAGTTTTTTTAAATTTGCATTTTTTAATATTTTATCTTTGATCCTATGGTCGTTTATTTATATAGGACTTGGTTATATTTTTGGAAAAACTGCTGAGAAATTCTTTGGAAAGGCTAAAGAATATTATCTTTATATTGGTTTAACTATCGTAGTTCTCGGAACCTTATACTTTCTTTTCCAATATTACAGAGGGAAAAAGGAAAAAAAGTAGGTTATCCAAATTTTTTATTAAATGAAAGCATTTCTTCAAAACTCATAGGTTTTGCAAGGTAGAATCCCTGCCCATATGGAATTCCGATTTCTTTTACTTTCTTGAATATTTTTTCGGAAGATACAAATTCTGCCACTGCCTCAATGTTTATTTCATCACAGAAAAGTTTGATTGTTTTAACAATCTTGTATGAAGTTTCGTCTTTATCTATATTTCTGATTAAGCTTCCATCGATTTTTAGTGCATCAAGATTTAGATTTGCTATATGTACAAAATTAGAATATCCGCTTCCAAAATCATCTATTGCAATTTGTGCCCCTGTTTGTTTTATGATTTCCAATCTTTTTGCAATAAGTTGATAATTTTCTATTTCTTCAGATTCTAAAACTTCAAATGATATTCTGTTGGCTATATCTGGACTTACTTTTTCTTTAATTAGATTGATTATGTCGTTGTTCAATATATCTAAAATTGAAAGATTTATTGATATAGAAATTGTATGATTTTCCTTTAACATATCGATGTTTGATTCTAGAATATATTTAGTAAAATCAAAATATATATTTGTGCCTCTAATTATATCTAAGAAAACGTTTGGAGGTACGATATTTCCTTGCCTATCTTTCATTCTTGCTAAGACTTCATAACGGATTGGTTTCATTTTATGAAGATCAAACACAGGTTGATAGTAAGAAATTATTCTTTTTTCTAAAAGTGCGTCTTTAACATCATTCAATGATATATCTGTATTTTGTATTTTGATATTTTCATTATATATTTCCACCCTGTCTCTACCTTTTCTTTTAGCCTCATAAAGCATATGATCTGCTATTTTTATAGCTTCATCTAATCCTTTTGCTTTATCTGTATCAAAATTTACTCCTATGGATACTGTAACTTTTATGTTCTCTTTATCATTTATTTTTATAGGGTTTTCTCCTATTATTTTTCTTAATCTTTCTATGAACTGCTCCATCTTTTTTCGATCGCCAGATTTTCTTATAAGAAGAAGGAACTCTTCACCACCGTATCTTATAAAGAGATCCTCTGCTTCTCTTATTGAACTTTTTATTCTTCTTGCTATTTCTTTAAGAACTTTATCTCCTGCTTCATGTCCGTATGTATCATTTACCATTTTAAAATGGTCAACGTCAATGGCAAGAATTGCAAAGTTATCCAATCTAAGTTTAGCTGCCATTTCAGAGAGGAAAACTCTGTTATAAGCTTGTGTTAAAGTGTCTATATATGTTTTTTTCTTCAATCTGCCGTATTTTATTATTTGATACAGAATGAAATTGAACGCTAGTCCTATAAACACTAAAACTGCAACTACTATCAGTTTTATGTTTGCGATTAATCCATTGATTTCTTGAAGTTTTTTTACAGAAAAATCAACGACTAATATTGCTTCTAATTTATTATGATTTACAAGTGGTTTCAGGTAGGTAATCCATATAGAGTCTATCTGATCTTCTTTTATTATAAGATCTTTTTTAGTTTTAACGACTTTATACCAATCGTCATCAAGAACATCGAATTTTTGATGAGGTCTTGCTTTATCTTCTTTTGAAGCATCTAAAAGATATCTAAATTTCCCATCTTTATCCAGATAAAGCATATAAACATATTTAATATTTGGAGAAAGTAAAAGAGATAATTCATCTTCATACTTTTTTCTTAAACTTTCATTTTTAAAAAAAATATCTAAAATGCTCTTATTATCTATATCGTGTTTTATATGGTCTTCAACATTTTGTAGGAAATATGAAACCTCCTGAACAAACATGGTTTGGATTTCTTTACTCAGATTTTTTTCAAGTGTAGGCAATAAAAAGTATATGTAGAGCATTACTATAAAAATTAGCGTAATTATAGGAATAACTATAAAATATCTTTCAAAATTTTCTTTGTATGTTTTTACCATATCCTATCTTCTACATACTTTTCTAGTACTTTTGGTGGTTTTATTTTATGAGCTTTTAATCTATCCCGAAGTAAAATAATGTTCGGTCTTCCTTTATGCCAAAATATTGCACCTGTAACATATTTCTCCTTTAATAAGAAATATTTTGTGCCTATAACTATTTTATTTAATGTAATAAGTTCTGTAGGAAGTTTTTGAGAAGTTATTATCATATCTGCTTTTTTAGGATCATCTACTTTTTGAAGATATGGTGAATATCTGACTATAAGTTTAAGATCATTATCTAAAATATAAACCTTTACAGGTTTTTTAGATAATAAATAAACAGAAACTTTTTCAAAAATTTTGGCTTCTAATCTCAATTCATTTACGGTATAACCAAAAGAAAAACCTATTATTAAGAAAAATGTTATTAAAATCTTTTTCATTATAAAGCCTTAAAATATTGCCTTCACACTAAATATTACCTGTTGATCTACTGATGGAATAACCACAGGATTTAGTCCAAGATAAGGTGTTTTTAAAGCTTTGTTCAGGAGGTTTTCTCCTTTTAAACTTATTTCTACCCCGTTTTGGAACATATAAGATAT
>JALVEZ010000075.1 GCA_027030405.1 Hydrogenothermaceae bacterium
TATATTTTCTCCACCATAATATAAAACGTCTATAGCTGGAGCATAAACCACACCTAAGACAGGTTTGTTCTTATGAATTAGTGCAATATTTACTGTAAATTCACCATTTCTTTTTATAAATTCTTTAGTTCCATCTAAAGGATCAACCATCCAAAAATATTCCCAATTTTTTCTTTTTTCGTAAGGGATGTTTTTCCCTTCTTCACTTAAAATAGGATAGTCAGAAATTTCCTGTAGACCTTTTACTATTACGTTGTGTGCATTTTTATCTGCCAAAGTTAAAGGTGATTTGTCATCCTTATATTCAACATTAAAGTCCGTATTATAAATTTTTAATATTTCATCACCTGCTTCTTTTGCGATTTTTATTAAATTTTCTATTATTTTGGTATTCAAGATTTCCCCCTTTTAAATTTTATTAGTGACTATCTTATTTATTTTATTATAATAAAATAAAAGGGGGGATACAATGAAAATATTATATATTTTATGCTTTTATATTTTACTTGTTACTCTTATTCCTCTCAGTTTTGCAGAAGAAAAAGTGATTGTAGAAGACAATGGAGATTATTTACGTTTAGAGGTGAAAAATATAGACTATACATCATCAAAACATACGAAAAAACATAAACACCATAGGAAAAAAGAAAACTTTTATATTTCCAAAAAAGGAAGTAAAGTATTCCACAGGCCAGATTGCAGGTTTGCTAAAAGGATTAAGCATAAAGTTATTTATAAGAGTAGAAGAGAAGCATTAAAACATCATTTAAGACCCTGTAAAGTTTGCAAGCCTTAGAATCTTTTCAAAAGGGATGTTTCCTTCTCGTATAAGTTCAATATTATTATTTTTAAATTTGACAATTGTTGAAGGTTGAGATTCCTTTACTGTTCCACCATCAATATAAGCATCTATATGATTTCCAAAATATGAAATAGCTTCAGGAATAGATTTAGCTGGCTTTTGCCCTTCTATATTAGCACTTGGTGCTATTAAAGGTTTTTTTATTTTTTTCATAAATTCAATTAAATCTTTATCTTTTGGTATCCTAAAAGCAAGTTCATTAGTCCCTCTATGAAGATACTCAAACTCTCCATTTTCCTCTATAGGAAGAATTACAGTAATTCCTTTTCTATTCAAAATTTTTTCAACAACCGGATTTGTTTTTGCATAAAATATTTTAAGGTAAGAAATATCTGGAATGAGAATGATAAAAGGCTTTTTTTTATTTCTTTTTTTTAGTGAATATACTCTTTCTACTACTTCTGGATTCAGTGCGTCTCCAAGAATACCGTAAAGAGTGTCTGTTTTGGCAATTATCAACCCACCATTTTTAACGATTGATTCAGCTTCATCTAAATTTTTTAATATCTTAATCATTATTATTCATAACTGTATTCATCGCTCGGATATATTCCTTTTTTTACTTCTTCATTAAACTGCTCTAATGCTTCTTTTATAAGTTTTCCGCCTTCTAAATATCTTTTTACAAATTTAGGAGATTTCTCAAAAAATCCAAGCATATCGTGGAAAACTAAAACTTGTCCATCTGTTTCTCTACCTGCCCCGATCCCGATGGTTGGAATTTCTAAAATTTCTGTTATCTCTTTTGCAAGTTTTGAAGGAACTGCTTCCAATACAATAGCAAATACTCCAGCATTTTGAAGTATTTGAGCATCTTTTATTATCTTTTTTTGCTGCTCTTCTGTCCTTCCCTGAACTTTATATCCACCTAATGCATGAACAGATTGAGGTGTTAAACCGACATGCCCCATTACGGGAATACCAACATTTACCATCCTCTCAACAATCGAAGCGATTTCTTCTCCACCTTCGATTTTTACAGCTTGACATCCTGTTTCTTTAAGTATTTTACCTGCGTTTTCAACGGCTTTTTCTTTACTTACCTGGTAGCTTAAAAAAGGCATATCTATAACAATAAATGTATCTGGAGCACCTCTTTTAACAGCTTTTCCATGATAGATCATTTCATCTAAAGTTACAGGTAAAGTAGTTTCTCTACCCTGAATAACCATTCCTACAGAATCACCAACCAAAATACAATCGACTCCAGCCTGTTCACACAACATTGCAGACCAATAGTCATATGTGGAGATCATTGTTATCTTTTCTTTTTTTTCTTTTGCTTCAATAAAATCAAGAATTGTTTTCATTTCCTTTTCCTTTCGCAGTAAGCGAATAATTTAAAATAATAAATAACATTGCTAACGCAATCATAAATAATATAAATTCATTCACCGTTATTTTCTCTTCTTTCAGCTTTTCTTATTTTATACTTTATATAAAAATAAGTTGCCAAATCAATGGGAATAATCAGGTAAACAAGCAATTTCAATAAAATATCAATAAATGATATATATTGTTTTAATTGAGGGTAAAAAAGCATTATACCTATTGCAGTTAACAATTCAAAAACAATAATCCAGAAAGAATTTCTTTCTAACCGTTTTAACGTTTCTAAATCAAACATTTATTTTTTTTCACAAGCTTCCTTATTTATTTCAACTTCCTCATCTTCTTCAGGAATTCCAAAACCATCTCTTATCTGACCATTACCAAAGATTATATATTTAGGAATTGTCAACTCTTTTAATCCCATAGGGCCTCTCGCATGTATTTTGTCTGTTGAAATACCCATTTCAGCACCAAGACCGAATTCATTTCCGTCTGTAAATCTAGTGGAAGCATTTATGTAAACAGCTGCACTATCAACTTCATTTATGAACCTCATTCCTTTCGTATAGTTTTCGGTCACAATTGATTCAGAATGACTGGAACCATATTTATGAATAAAATCAATAGCCTCATCTAACGACTCAACAACCTTTAGTGCAATAATAAGATCCAAAAATTCTTCATAGTAATCATCTTCTGTTGCAGGAACAATTTCAAAATCCTGTAATCTAGGATCATCTTTCAAGATATTTAGACTTATTTCATCACATCTCATTTCTACACCAGCTTTACCATAATAATAGGCAATTTCAGGTAAAAACTTAGCTGCTATATCTTTATGGACTACGAGGTTTTCAATGGCATTACATACAGAAGGTCTTTGAACTTTTGCGTTGTATGCTATATTTAAAGCTTTATCCATATCTGCTTCATCATCTACATAAAGATTACAAACACCTTTGTAATGTTTTATAACAGGCATTGTTGCTTTTTCAGCTACAGCTCTAATAAGACTTTCACCACCACGAGGAATAACAACATCTATATATTCATCCAAAGTTAAAAGATGATTTACAACTTCTCTATCTGTACTATTTACAAATTCAATGGCAGTTTCAGGAAAACCAACTTCCCTAGCAGCCTGTTTTAGTATTTCAACTAAGATTCTGTTTGAGTTAATTGTTTCACTTCCACCTTTTAGAATGACTGCATTTGAAGATTTCATACACAAGGCAGCAGCTTCAATTGTGACGTTTGGCCTTGCTTCATAAATAATCATTATTGTTCCCAGTGGAACTCTCATCTGACCTATTTTAAGACCGTTAGGTCTTGTCCACATGGAAATAACTTCTCCGACTGGATCAGGAAGATTTGCCACATCTTTTAGAACCTGAACCATTCCATTAATTCTTTTTTCATTTAATGCAAGTCTATCTAACAATGCTTTTGAATAGCCTTTTTTAGAAGCAAATTCTAAATCTTTTTCATTTTCTTTTTGTATCTCATCTTTTTTTTCTAAAATCAGTTCTGCAGTTCTTAAAAGCGTTTTATTTTTTATGTCAGTTGTTATTCTACTTAAATGTTTATGGGATTCTTTCGCCCTTTTTGCTAAAAATTGTGCAAACTCTTTTGCTTCCATTTTCTACCTCTCTTATCCTTTTGTATGAAATAATTATAATAATCAATAAGATGTAAAGCAAAAGATTTACAACCCCTTGACACTCTGAGGAAAAGGAATATAATAGAAAGCCGTTTTTGAAAAGAATAAGGTGAAAAAAAGGGTTGACAAAGATAGAAGGTTGACATATATTATTAGACCACGTTTGAAGAAAGGCTAATTGACAAAAAGAAAAAAGAGAATAAGAAACAACAAGACATCTCAAAAAGGGTTGACAAACCCAAAACAAAGCATAAATTATCAAACCGCTTTAAAGAGAGAAAAAAAGA
>JALVEZ010000076.1 GCA_027030405.1 Hydrogenothermaceae bacterium
TTTTATCTGCAATTTCTTTAAATTCTAAATTTTTTATGGTTAGATAGCTGCTTTCTCTAATAGCAAAAGCTGAAAAACCATCAGACAAGATTAGGACTCTTTCATTTCCCCAAGGAAGAATATTTATATATTTATCAGTAAAACCATTACATTCTTTGATAAAATCTAGATTAGAATTATCTAAACTCTGTCCAAAATTTTCGTTTTTATAAATACCACCTCTCAGGTATACGTTTAATTTTGAATAGTTATTTTTCTTTATAGTTTTACAGGCCGAGGAAATTCTATTAAAAGGTTGTTCAGGGGAACCATCTCCATGTGCATCCGAATTCAGATCAACAAAATAACCATCATATTTTATATCCTGTCCAGAAACATTTATATGAATTGTTGAAATTAAACTGTTTCCTTTGTAGATATTAATGTCATAACTTCCCTCTTGATCGTTTGTAGGAGTCCATGTTATTTCTCCATTTGGAAATGCAGCCATACCTTTCGGTGGATTTTTTATATAAAAATCTTTATCTAAAATTACGTAAGAAAATTCTTCTCCTTTCTTTATTGAAAAGTAAGATTTTTTCTTATCAATATTGTTATTTAAACTATCTGTATTATTAGAACTACTTCCTTCGATACAGCCTGTGATTAATAAAAAAATAAAAAACAAAAATATCTTTTTCACTTATGTTCCTTTTATACTTGTTGTGATAGGATCAGGAATTCTACTATTCCCTGTATAAAATTATTTTCTAAAAAAATTTTTACAAAATAGTTTTCGTCTTTTTCAAAAGAAAAATAAGAAAGGTTTCTCATTGATAACAAAACAATCAGGTTAAAATCATCAATGGGAAATCTGAAATAATCATCCTCATAAATCATTTCATATGAATAGTTGTCAACATTTAAAATGATCCTTCCATCAGACTTAAAATTTAAAAAAATATCTTTCTGGTTTAAATTTATATGGATTTTAAAGATGTTGTCCTGTTCTTCTATACAAGAAATACCTGCGATTTGATAGTTATAGATACGATTTTCAACTTCGATTTGAGCATTTACTTTTTCCATTATCTGAAAAGAAGGTGATGAAAAAAGGGCAGAAAATGAATTTCCCATTCTGTTATAAACTAAGTTATCTAACCTCATTTTAAGATAGTTCCTTACTTCTTTTTGTAGCTTCTTCCACAGCTTTCATTACAGTATTTTTTAAACCACCTTTTTCAAGGGCGTGAAGTCCATAAATAGTTGTTCCAGCAGGAGATGTTACTTTGTCCCTTAAGACCGAAGGATGTTCTCCTGTCTCTTTTAACATCTTTGCAGCACCTAAAACCGTCTGTGTTGCCAGTTTCAAAGCATCATCATAAGAAAGTCCTTGCTTTACTCCTCCCTGAGCAAGTGAATCGATAAAATTAAACACATATGCAGGCCCACTCCCAGAAAGACCTGTAACTGCGTCCATAAGGTTTTCTGGGATTACAATGGTTTCTCCTAAAGCATTTAGAAGGTTAAGGATATAACTTTTTTTATAGTCTGAGATCTGATCATCAAATGAAACACCTATTGCTCCTTCTCCAACTAAAACAGGTGTATTAGGCATAATTCTAGCCACAGGAACAGATCCGACGAGAAGATTTTTTATTTTATCAATCTTTACACCTGCTAAAACTGATATAAGTACTTTGTCTTTATTAAAATAATCAGTTAGTGGTTCAACTGTTTTTGCCAGATCTTTCGGTTTAACTACTAAGAATATATATTCTGAAAGTTTTACAAGTCTTCTATTATCTTCTGTTCCAGCAACTCCATATTTATTAACTATCTGACTAACTCTTTCGTTGTTTATATCTGAAACAATTATTTCGTCAGGCTTTATTTGCGTTTTTTGGAGAATCCCTTTCAGGATAGCTTCTCCCATATTACCTATACCAATAATTCCTATTTTGAACATTTCTTCTCCTTTTTGAAGAATTGTAGTTTTCTTTTTTTTCTGCAAGTTTGATAATTTCACTTACTTTTGTAATATTATAATCATATAAGATATCGATCATTCTTTTAAAAATTTCCAGTGTTGCCATTGCATCTGACATCGCCCTGTGTTCTTGATTAAAAGGGATATCAAAGTAGTATGTGAGACTTGATAAAGCTTTGCTCTTCAGCTCAGGAAAAATTCTTCTTGCAAGATTACAGGTGCATAAAACTGAATTTTTTATATTTTTTCCGTATACTTCCTGCGTTTTGTAGTTTAAAAATCCCACGTCAAATTTTGCATTATGGGCAACAATCACACTGTCTTCCAAAAATCTGAGAAAATCTGGAAGAACCTGCTCTATTTTCGGTTGGTCAATTACCATGGCAGTTGTTATTCCTGTAAGCTGAGTTATTTTGGATGGAATGAATTCTATGTCTGGTTTGATTAAAGTACTAAACCTGTCTACGATCTGATTTCCCTGATATTTTATGGCGGCTATCTCGATAATTTCGCCTGTTTTAGGACTTAATCCTGTTGTTTCAAGGTCAAGGATGGTAAATGTAGCTTCATCAACGGTTAAGTTATACATTTTATTTATCCTTTATTCAGTTTTTTAATTTTTATAATTTTAATTTTTATAATTTATCCAAGATTAAGTTTTTTTACCAGTACTTTAAATATAAATGGATATACAAGTGCACTTATTATTGCAGTTAAAAGTATAACAGATGCTTGCTCCTTGGTAATTATATTCAGTTCAAGCCCAAGAGTAGCTATAACAATGAGTAATGTTAATGGCATTGAAAAACCAAATGGAACTACTAAAATCTGTTTCCAATTAAATTTTTCGAAAATTAAGAATACAGAACCTATAGTTTTTACAAATAAAATCATCAATGATAACAGAATAGCTTGTAGAATTATTTGCAAATGGAAGAATTCAGTCAGCTCAAATCTAAGTCCAACTTCTATAAAGAAAATTGGAATTAAAAATCCATAACCAAAAGCACTCATCTTTTCAACGATTTCTTCTCTTTCTTTAAAAACCATTGCAAAAAGAAGGCCACCGAAAAAGGCTCCAATAATAGGCTCAAGTCCTAAAAGACTTGCAAGTGAAACAAATATAAACATATTTGCAAAGTTTGCCCTTATCCCTGATTCTGTTACATCGCCTGTTTTTAAGAAATTTCTGATTAATTTAGGATTCCACCATATAAAAAGATAAAAGATCTTTAACAATAAATAGGAAAACAGGAAAAAAATATATATTTCCACAAGATGGATTAAAAATTCAAAAGATATTCCATCTTTTAAAAAAACGGTAAATGCAATAATTACCAGTAAACTTATAATCTCTCCAATACTTGCAATTATGAGAATCTTTTGGCCGAACTCTGTATTTAGAAGTTTTGTGTCTTTAAGAACAGGATAGAGCAATCCTATTGCAGTTGCCAGAAAAACCAGTGCGTATATTGTTGGAAATCCAAAGAAATAAACGATAAAGAAAGAAACGGCAATGATAATAACAAATACAGAAAAAATTACAATCTGGTCTTTTTTCTTGGTTTTTCTGATTTTATCGACGTCAATTTCTAATCCTGCCAGATACATAAGAATAATAAATCCAAATTCTCCTAAGAACTTTACTATTGGGAACTGGTGAATAACATCTTTAAAAAACATTCCCAATGTTAAACCGAAAATTATTTCGCCGACAGCTGAAGGTAATAAAAGTTTTTTACTTACAAAAGGTATAAGGAAAGCACCTAATGATATGATCAGTAGTAAAATCGCTTCGCTATTACTCATAAGATTCACCTAATGGGACTACAAGAGTTGATATAGGACTTTTTCTTGCAATCAAATAACTTACATTAGGATTAAAAATGCTAATCTCTTCTTCAGGATCAGAAGTTATAACAAGTAAACTGTTCTTTTCATTTCTTACAAATTTTATAGTTTCTAAAACTGGATTTCCATTTAAGATAGTAAAATTTATACTTTTTTTATAAATGTTTTCAAAATCTGAGACTATGTTCTGCCTTTCTTCTATCTCTTTATTTTCTTCTTCACCTCTAAGTTCTTTAGGAAGTGCTACAAAAACGACTCTAAACGGAAGTGAAAACA
>JALVEZ010000077.1 GCA_027030405.1 Hydrogenothermaceae bacterium
ACAGGAAATAATAGGACTTCCTGTTGAAGACGCAGACATTTTTTACTTCTTTCAAAATCAGGTTTTATTGATAGTGGTTAGGGGATTCAGGATCGTAGGTAAACAAGAATTACAGCTTAAAGGGGAAATATCAGATAACTTTGAACTGAATATAATAAGAGAGTATTACAGCCGTGGAAATTTTATTCCAGATGAAATAATTGTTAATAAAAATATAAAAGAGTTGGAAAATTTACAGAAATGGCTTTCTGAAATAAAAAAATCTGAAGTTAAAATCTCCTCAAATCTTCCTGAAGAAATTATAAATTTTGTAAAAAGAAATATATCATATGTGGATTTAAAAGAAACAGAAAACATCTTTAAAAAGGTTTTTGGCTTTGATCTGCCTAATAGAATAGAAGGTTTTGACATATCTACACTTCAAGGAGATTACAATGTAGGTTCGTGTGTTGTGTGGGAAAGTGGAAAAATGAATAAAAAAGAGTATAGAAGATTTAGAGTTAAGACTGTCAAAGGAGTAGACGATTACAGCTCAATGAGGGAAGTTCTGTTTAGAAGATTTAAAAAATATAAAGATATGGATAATCCCCCTGAGCTTATTCTAATAGATGGAGGAAAAGGACAGTTAACTCAGGGACTTGTAGTTAGGGATGCTCTTGGACTTGACAATCTGCGTATTTTTTCGTTGGCAAAAAAGGAGGAAATTATTTACACAGATGACGGAAAAGAAATCCATCTTTACGATTATCAGCCGTTATTGAAACTTTTTACTCAGATTAGAGATGAAGCCCATAGATTTGCAGTAATGTATAATAGAAAACTTCGAGAAAAAGACGCATTAAAAGATATTCTTGACAATGTGGAAGGCGTCGGTAAGAAAAGAAAAGAGATTCTTTACAGAACCTACAAAACAGTTGATAACATTTTAAAAGCATCTGATGAAGAATTTAAAAAGTTAGGAATTCCATCAAATATAGCTCAAAATATAAAGGACTACTTGTCCAAATAACTAATAGGTTAAAAAGTATTTAGATACCCAGCCTTCATATACCTGTCCATCTTTTTCATACTGAACTTTTATCCAGATTCCTTTTTCCTCACCTAAGATCTTAACTTTTTCTCCGTAAGGTATCTTTACGATTATCGGATATTTTGTTCCTGGGCCTGCTCTTAAACTTAAGAATTCTGCATTCACGATACCTATTCCTTTAGGTAAGGGTTTTATATATTGTTTTGAAACCCAGCCACCATATTGATTTTTCTTTATAATAGCTTTTACTTTAACCCAATCATCTTTTTCTTCACCTTGTGTTATTACAAGTGTGTATTTTTTTAATTTCTTTATGGCAGGATATTCTTTTCCTGCTCCTGTTCTAAGAGATAAAATTTTTGCAGTTGTAAAATATTTTTTGTTTATAAGTTCTGGATTTACAATATTTTCTACATTTTCTGTTTTTTCTTGAAGTTTAGAGACTATCTCTTTTGTTTCAGGCGGTGGTGTTTCTTTCTGTTCTGTCTGTTTTATAGGTTTTTCTATTTTTTCAGCTTCCTGTTTTTCAATTTCTGAAATTTCTTTTTTCCCGATTTTATTGTTTTCTTCCTGAGGTTTTTCTTGTAGTGGAGGTATTTCTAAATCTTTTGACTCTTTCATTAATTTTTCTTGTTCTTGTTCTTGTTTTTGTTTTTCTATTTCTTGTTCTATAGTTTCTTTATTTATTTCAGGTTTTTGTTCGACTTTTTTTGTCACTTTTTTGCTTTCTTCTGTTTTTTCAGGAACATTTGCTTTTTTTATTTTAACAGGAGTTTTTTCTTCTTGTTGTTTTTGAGAGATATTTTGATTTTGTCCAGGTTCATAAATAACAAAGAAAATATATGCGCCAACTATTATCAATAGAATAAAAATTGAGATCAATAAAATTTTTGGAAAAAATCCTAATTTTACATTTATTCCTTCCCTTTTTAATATTTTTACAACCATTTTTTTATTGATTTTATTTTCTCCTGTTTCAGATAGCTCTTTTACTATCTCTTTGAGATAATATAGTAACTGTGCAATATTCCCACCAGAATATCTAAAAAGAAGTTCTACAGCATCTTTATCTATCTTTATATCTCTTTTTTCCACTTTCAGAAAAAATGTTTTGATGAATTTTTCTGTTTCTGAAAGAGGAAGTGGTTCAAGTTTCAAGAAAAATTTCATGTTTGTTCTTAAATCTTTAAAATCTAAAGAGTTTAATTTTTTTTCAAGTTTTTCATCACCTACTAACAGTATAGAAAATTCACCGTGTAAATTTTTACATAAATTTTCTATAAATTTTAAATTTTCATTAGAAAGGAGTTCTGCATCATCAAAAATAAGAAAGAGTCTCTTGTTTTTTTTCTTTAATGAATCTAAAAACTCTGAAAAAGAGTTTACTTCATATGTTATTTTTAAAGTTTCTGCTAAGTATTTCTCTAAATTTTCCCCTTCAAGTTCTTTACCATTTAGAAAAATACATTCAACGTTCGAAAGATGGTTTTTTATAAAAATATCTAATAATCTTGTTTTCCCTAATCCTTCTCTACCTACTATTGCACCACAAGCATTACTTTTTGATAAAAATTCTTTTAGAATGATGAGGAATTCTTCTATTTGTTCAGATTTGAAGAAGAATTCAGCAATTTCATCCTTAAAAGGATTAAAAATTATATGATCTTTATCTGTGATTTCGTTCATTTATTCCCCCGAGAATAATTAATATAATATAGTTTATCAAATAATTTTAGGTGATTTTATGGAAATAGAAAATAAGTTTGCACTGGTTACAGGCTCGGCAAAAAGAATAGGTAAAGAAATTGTTCTTTCTTTGGCAAAAGATGGATGTAATGTGATAGTACATTATAATCGTTCTGAAACTGAAGCTGAAGAAGTAAGGAAATTAGCAGAAAGTTATGGAGTTAAGGCTTTAAAATTTAAAGCAAATTTAGAAAAAACAGAAGAAGTTTTAAGATTGATTGAGGAAATTAAAAAAGAAGTTGGAAGAATTGATATTTTAGTGAATAATGCTTCTATATACTATCCTACTAAACTTGATGAAATAACCGATGAGGATTTTAATAGATTTTACAGTATTCATGTAAAAGCCCCTTTCTACCTTTCCAGAGAATTCGGAGAATTAATGAAAGAAAACGGTGAAGGAAGAATTATTAATATAGTAGATTATTCTGCAATAAAACCTTATCCAGATTTTATACCTTATACTGCTTCAAAAGGTGCATTGCTGACGATGACAAAGGCTTTTGCAAAAGAGCTTGCTCCAGAAGTATTGGTAAATGCAGTTTTACCAGGGCCGATTATTCCACCTGAAGATCTGGAGGAAAAAGATATTCCACTAAAAAAAACTATCCTAAAAAAATGGGGAGGAGCAGTTGAAATTTACAAGGCAGTTAAATATTTTATAGATTCGGATTTTACAACAGGAGCATTTTTACCTGTTGAAGGAGGTAGGCTTATATATTGAACTCTATTACATTTCTCGGAACAGGTGGAGGTAGAGTTGTTGTTTTTAGACAACTTCGCCACTCAGGTGGGATGTGGTTAAATCTTGATGGTGTTAATATCTTAATCGATCCTGGGCCTGGTTCTTTAATAAGAATTTTCGAAAGAGGGTTTGACCCTTTAGATATTGATGTTTTTGTTTTGTCCCATAGACATTTAGACCATGTTTCTGATATTAATGCTGTTCTTGAATCTGCCACAGAAAGCACTAAAAAGAAAAAAGATTTAATGGTAGCTCCTGAAGATGCCATAGATGGAGAAGATCCTGTTATTTTAGAGTATCTGAGAAAAGGTATAAAAAAGTATGAATATACGGAAACTGGAAAAGAGATAGAGTATAAAAATATTAAGATAAAAGGACTTATTAAGCATAAACACAAAGGTGCAAACACTTATGGATTACAATTTTCCTCTAAAGATAAAAAAATAGTTTATGTTCCGTGTGGAAGATTTTATGATGAGATGTTAACAGGTTATCCAGAAAATGCCGATCTGATGATTTTTAATACAACGTTTACACATCCTGTACCAAAT
>JALVEZ010000078.1 GCA_027030405.1 Hydrogenothermaceae bacterium
AAACATTCTTTCAATTTGAGTTATCCCCTCAGATCTCTTTCAGTTCACCTTCTTTAATATACTTAACTAAAAGATTCCACGCAAATTTATTTAAAACTATTTTTTGCCCGTTTTCTTCTATTATTACTTCTTTTTCGCCGTTTTCTTTTTCAATAACTTCGATATCCGGACAACAATGGGCTGACGAGCAGAGTGTAATTTTTTTGATTGTTTTCAATTTATCTACACACTCCTAACATTTCTTTTCAAAAATATTATAACACTTAAGATTTTGTTATTTCAAAGCTTTTTAATTCTTCATGAAACTTTCTAAGTCCAATATTCCCAAATGTTTTTGCACCTAAAACAATTATACTGACAGAACCATTTTTAATATCATCTAAATTTTCTTTAATTGCTTTTAAAATCTGGTTTTTTTCCATACCAGCTGAGCCGTCTATTAATGTGTCTGAATGAAAAAACATTTTTGTATCTGAATGTAATGAACCGATGATCAGATTCTGTGATTGGGCATCAGGATTAAATTCTGTTTTAAGCTGCATTTCGATTTTAGTTCCTTCTTTAATATCTTCTTTATGCTCTTTTCCTAAAATAAATACAGGATTTGTAAAGTATCTCATTTCATCGATGCTTATCTCTTTTAGCTCCGTATTTAATATCCATAATTCTGCGTTTGATTTATTAAGTTTTACAACCGTTTTGTCTTTAAAAGGGATTAATTCCTTAATCTTTGCTCTTAATATTCCTCTTATAGATTTAGAATATGGAAGCACCGTATGAGGAATAGGATTTCCTTTTATGGATAATTTTGAAGAAATGATTTTCCAGTCCATAAAATCAAATTGTTGTTCTGAAGTCTTCAGTCCTAAATTCTGTGCAAATGTTCTAATCTCTTTTATAAAGAGAAGTTCCTCTCTGCTTCCTGGAAGTCTTCCTTTCCCGAAGGATACCAATTCTGGAATGTATTCTAATCCTTCTCTTTGTTTAAACAAACCGTAAATACATCCACAATAGTTCTGGTGGTATAGTTCCATTTCTTTCGATAGCTGGTTCATTTTTTCTATACCACCTTTTTTCCGAAAATCTATGGATATAAACTCTAGCCCTTTCTTTTCTGCAATCTCTTCACCGACTTTTTTCAGGATTTCAAAATCCTTTTTAGGACTCATCATTAAAACGGTTGTTATTTTATTAAAACCGATCTGTTTTGCAAGTTCTGCAGTCTTTTCAAGTCTTAAGTCGTGGCATATGGTACATCGTTCCCCTCTTTCAGGTTCATTTTCATACCCTTTCACCCTTTTCATCCAGACATCTAATTCATAATCGCCTTTTATACACTCAATTCCTAAATCATCACAAACTCTTTTTGTTTCGATCCATCTTAAATCAAACTCTTCTTCTGGATGAATATTAGGATCGTAGAAAAACCCTTTTATTTCTGAATCAGGAAACTCTTCTTTTATTTTCCTTAATGCATAGACAGAATCCACACCACAACAAATATGGACTAAAATTTTATCCATTAATGACCTCTTACTAAATCATATTTAATCAACAACTCTGCTATCTGGACAGCATTTGTTGCTGCACCTTTTCTTAAATTATCTGCAACAACCCACATTGCAAGTCCGTTATCAAATGATAAATCCTCTCTGATCCTTCCTACAAAAACATCATCCTTTCCTGCCACGTCAATAGGCATTGGATAAACATTTGCTTTCGGATCATCTTCTACAATTACACCTTCTGCTTTAGATAAGATGTCTCTTGCTTCTTCTGGCGTTATCGGTTTTTCTGTTTCTATCACAACACTTTCACTGTGGCTAATATAAACGGGAACTCTAACGCAGGTAGGTGATACTTTTATATCAGGGGCGTGCATTATTTTTCTTGTTTCATTTACCATTTTTAGTTCTTCTTTTGTGTATCCATTATCTTCAAAAACATCGATATGTGGAATCACATTAAATGCTATATGAGCCGGAAGTGCTTGTGGATAGTAAAATTTACCTTCCATTGTTGCTTTTATTTCCTGCTCTAAATCCTGAATAGCAGTAGCTCCTGCCCCAGATACTGCCTGATATGTGGATACAATAATTCTTTTTATTGTTTTTTCTCTGTGTATAGGGTTCAGTGCAACAACCATCTGAATTGTTGAACAGTTTGGATTGGCAATTATTCCTTTATGCTGTTTTACATCCTCTGGATTTACTTCTGGAACAACCAACGGAACTTCTGGATCCATTCTAAAAGCTGAGCTGTTGTCAACTACCACAGCCCCTTTCTGAACTGCGATAGGTGCCCATTCTTTACTTCTACTTCCCCCTGCCGAAAAGAGTGCTATATCTATCCCCTCAAACGCTTCAGGAGTTACAGGTTCTACTTTATATTTCAATCCATAATATTCTATTTCTTTTCCTGCAGAACGCTCAGAAGCTAAAAATCTAATTTCATCAACAGGAAAATCTCTTTCTTCTAAAACTTTTATCATTGTTTGTCCAACTGCTCCAGTAGCTCCTAAAATTGCAATGTTGTATGACTTCATTTAGTCCTCCTTTTATTAAACTTATTTAATTATACTAAATAGTGAAGAGTTTGTTTAGATAAGTTCTTAATTTTTATTATTTTTTTATTATTGGAAGGTTGCCTATCTGACTTTTATGCGGATTTGTTAAATTTAGAAAGACACCATAATTTCCTTCTATATATATCAGCAAGATTTCTTCATCTTTTTGATTCCTAACTTTCAGAATTTTTTCAAGATTAAAACCTTCCTTTTCTCCTTCCACTAGATTTGCAACTGGTGTTCCTGCTATCCCTCCTAAAATTTCATAGCTTTCAACAAGCTCTTTAAATACATTCTTTTGTTCTTCATTGAGTGTGAGTTTAAACTCATTTTCAACAATATCAATAACTTTTTCCATAAACTGTTTACTGTTCATTTTCACCTCAAAATACCTTATTATTAAGTTTATTATATCCAACGTGAGGAAAGTTTGTGCTGAAAAAAATCATCTTTTTGATTTTGTTTGTTTTTATTCAAAATGGAATATCAGGAATTGTGATTGAAGAAGAGTATTATTCATCAAATTTCGGTAAAAAAAATAAGAAAAAAGACATAATCATTTTTCAAAATAATAAAGTTAAAACACAAACAGAGGTGTATCAAAGAAAGATGATTTCTATAATCAACCTGGATAATGATACTATCGTATTTTATTCGCCTCTTAGAAAGATTTATTCTAAAATGAATTTTGCCCAGTATTTTAACTATTTTGATAAGATGAGAAAGAATTTTGAGAAAAAGATGAAATCTTTATCTCCTGAAGAAAAGAAAATTATGGAAAAATTAATATCAGGTGAGAAAAAATTACAAAAAATTAAAATACAGAAAGACAAATTTTTTCCAGTTATAGCAGGTTTTCCGACGGAGCATTACAAAGTTTTTAACGGAGAAGAACTAGTTGCCCAGTTTTTTATCTCTAAACAGTTAAAAGATATGATTTCTCAGGAAATAGATTATAAAAAATATATAACATTTTCCTCAAGAATAGATCTAAAAACCAGGTCGGTTTTTAACATTTACGGAAAAAATAAGCTGAGTCTTAAATTATCCGAAATTAAGTCAGATTTAGAAAAAAAAGGTTATCTGATGAAAGAGATTATAAAAGTGTTCATTCCGTTTTTCGGGGAAACGACAGACATAACGGAAGTTTTATCGGTTAGTATACTAACCATTCCAGAAAAAGAGTTTAATATTCCATCACATTATAAAAAAGTTCCGTTTGAAATATTTCAGGAAAAAATTTTAGATCTTGAAAAATAAAGGAGGATAGCATCATGAAAAAGATTCAACTTGCAGATTTTGAAATGCCGAAACAATGGTACAACGTATTGGCAGATTTACCGACACCTTTAGAACCACCTCTTGATCCAGAAACAAATCAGCCTATGAATCCAGAAAAACTGAAGGCATTGTTTCCAGAAGCTTTAATAGAACAGGAAATGTCAACAGAAAGATGGATAGATATTCCTCCAGAGGTATTGGATATTTATGCAGTTTGGAGACCTACTCCGCTTATTAGAGCCGTGTTTTTAGAAGAATTTTTAGATACACCTGCAAAAATCTACTACAAATATGAAGGAATAAGTCCAGCAGGAAGTCATAAACCAAATACTGCTGTGGCACAGGCTTACTACAATGCAAAAGAAGGTATTAAAAGATTAACCACAGAAACAGGTGCAGGACAGTGGGGAAGCTCATTGTCATTTGCGACTCAGTATTTTGATATCGAGACTATCGTTTATATGGTTAGGGTAAGTTATGAACAAAAACCTTACAGAAGAATATTGATGGAGACATGGGGTGGAAAAGTTATTCCAAGTCCAAGTCCATATACGGAAGCAGGAAAAAGAATTTTAGAACAAGATCCTGATAGCCCAGGAAGTTTAGGTATAGCAATAAGTGAAGCTGTTGAAGAAGCACTAAAAAGAGATGATACACATTATGCATTAGGAAGTGTTTTAAACCATGTCCTTTTACATCAGACTGTTATAGGTCTTGAGGCTTTGAAACAGTTTGAAAAAATAGAGCAATATCCAGATGTGGTAATTGCTTCGTCTGGTGGTGGAAGTAACTTTGGGGGACTGGCTCTTCCTTTTATAAAGGATAAACTTGATGGTTCAAAACCAGATACAAAGTTTATAGCCGTTGAGCCTGCATCATGTCCGTCCCTAACTCAAGGAAAATATGATTATGATTTTGGAGATACAATAGGACTAACTCCTTTAATGAAAATGTACACATTAGGTCATGATTTTGTTCCGCCATCTATACATGCAGGAGGATTAAGATACCATGGAATGTCTCCTATAATATCAAAGCTATACCACGATGGTTTTATAGATGCAGTTGCTGTAGCTCAAGAAGAAATATTTAAGGCTGCTGTTGATTTTGCAAGAACAGAAGGAATTGTTCCTGCTCCTGAGTCTGCACACTCTATCAAAACTGCCATAGATGAAGCTTTAAAATGTAGAGAAACGGGAGAAGAAAAAGTAATCCTGTTCAATCTAAGTGGTCATGGCTTATTGGATCTATCTGCATACGATATGTATTTACACGGAAAGTTAGCTGCAACATAAACAAAAAGCCCTCAAATGAGGGCCTTTTCAATCCAAAAGGATTTTCGCTTCTTTGTCTAAGATATCTTCATAAGAAACAAACTCTTTTTTAAAAATATATTTATTCAGATAGGCGTATAAAAGAGCTGTCGCTTTTACATCTTCTGCACAATATCTGGCTATTTTTTCATAGTTGCCATCATGGAAAAGCTGTTCTACTTTGTTCCCTTCTGCTTCTTCTTTAACAGGAATACCGCAAAGATAACAAACGGTTTTTAAAGATAATGTTCTGAATGTTCCAAATAATTCTATTAGATCTATATGATATTTGGTATATCGATTAAAGTAGTTTGGTTTTTCTTTTTCCCACTGATCTGAATCATCTGTAAGAAAGCTAAAAACCTCACCTAAACCTTCTAACATATCAGGAAATTGGAGACTACGGAGAATTAAAACAGGAATATCAAAATTTTTCCCGTTGAAACTTATAAAAGCTGGATGGGAGTTTTGATTTTTTTTGTTAAAAACAAGAAAACCTTTCCAGAACTGCTCTAAAACCTTTTTTTCATCATTAAAGCACCATGAGGCAAATTTGATATCTTTATTTTCATATATAGACATTACGGAGATGGAAACAACTTTATGGAACTGGACAGGAGGGAATTTCCCATCTTCTATATTTTCTTTAACTTTATCTGATGCTGCTTTTTGAATCATTTCATTGTCAAGTATCGTTTCTATATCAAAAACCAGAAAGCTCCTCATATCTCCCCCTTTGATTTTTTAGTTAATAAGTTCTCTAAGCTTTGTTCCTATATCCTTTTCTCTTGTTAAAGCTTCTCCTATCAAAAATGCATCTACCAGGTAATTTTTAAGTTCTAATAGTTGTTCTTTTGTGTTGAGACCGCTTTCTGCGACTGTGACTTCCGCTCCCATTTCTTTCAGTTTAGGGGAAAGCTGTTTTGAAAGGTTTATATCAACCTGAAAAGTTTCTAAATTTCTGTTATTTATTCCTACTATTTTTGCTCCAGCCTGTATAGATTTTTCTGCTTCATATTCACTGTGAACTTCCACTAAAGGTTCCATATTAAACTGTCTTCCGAAGTTTATCAATTTGTATAGCTGGTTCTCATCCAATACTTTCGCTATCAAAAGATAGCCGTCTCCTCCATAGGCAACGGCTTCTAATATCTGCCTTTCATCTATTATGAAATCTTTTCTTAAAAGTGGAAGGTTTACATTTTTAGAGATAACTTCTAAAAAGTTAAGACTTCCCTGAAAATATTTTTCGTCTGTAAGAACTGAGATAGCTTTTGCTCCGTTTTGTTCATATATTTTTGCTATTTCCAATGGATCAAAATTTGGTCTGATGATTCCTTTAGATGGTGATGCTTTTTTAACTTCTGCAATAATATTGATTCCATTACCTTTTAAGGCATTCTTAAAGTCTTTGACAGGTCTGGTTCTTTCTTCAATTTTCTTTTCTATTTTTTTTATAAAATTTGGTGTGAATTTTTGAAGTTCAACCTTTTCTTTATAAAGAATTATTTCTTCTAAGATATTCAACTGTCCACCTCTTTATATTTTTGAATATTTTACCAAAATTAACTATATTGTTTCCTGTTAAAGCTGTATAATTTAGGTTGATTTTAGTCATTTTTTATAAGAAAAAACTGTTGCTAAAATTAAATTTTAAAAAAATTCAGGAGGAAAATCATGTCTGACATAAATAAACCAGAAATTCTTGCACCTGTTGGTCATTATGAAGGGCTTGCTGCAGTTATAAAAGCTGGGGCTGATGCAATCTATATGGGTTGTGGAAAAATAAACCAGAGGGCGAGAAAAGCACACTTTGATATAGAAGATGTTAAAGAAATCAGAAAGATTACACAGGATAAAGGTTTAAAACAGTATATCGTTTTGAACTCAATTGTATTTGAAGACGACCTTCCTTACATAAATGAAACATTAGACCAGTTAAAAGAAGTTGGAGTTGACGCTGTTATTGGCTGGGATATGGCTGTTTTATCTGGATCTATTGAAAGGGGAATAGAAACACATCTCTCAACAATGGCTTCAGTTTCAAACTCTCAGGCTGCCAGATTTTATGAAAATTTAGGTGTAACAAGAATTGTTCCTGCAAGAGAGGTTAAACTTGAAGGTTTGATTGATATGAAAAACAAAACAAATCTTGAGATAGAAATATTTATCCACGGTGCAATGTGTATGGCTGTTTCAGGTAGATGTTTCTTATCCCATGATGTTTTTGAGTCTTCAGGAAATAGAGGAGAATGTAATCAGGTTTGCAGACATGAATTTGAAGTTAAGATAACGTCTAAAAATACAGGAACAGATTTTATAATGGGATCTGATTATGTTCTCTCAGCAAGGGATCTTGTGACAATAAACTTTGTTGATAAACTTATGTGGGCTGACAGCTGGAAAATAGAAGGAAGAAATAAAAATCCTGATTATGCATACATGGTAACAAAGGCATACAGAGAAGCAAGGGATAGAATATTAAACGGCGAATGGGAAACAAAAGGCTGGAAAGATTTATGGGACATGTTAGAAAGAGTTTATCATAGAGAATGGGACGGTGGATTTTATTTTGGAGAAGGTCTATTCGGCATAAATAAATCTATTGCTAAAGAGAAAAAACTTTATGTTGGTGAAGTTACGAAGTTTTATCCAAAAATTAGTGTTGCAGAAGTAAAAGTTATAAATAATCCAATGAAAGTTGGAGATACTATCCATATAATCGGAAAGAAAACAGGTGTAGTTAGACAGCAAGTTAAATCAATGCAGGTTGATGGAAAAAATATCGAAACCGCTGAAAGAGGAATAATGGTCGGTCTAAAAACAGATGAAAGGGTGAGAGTTGGAGATAAAGTTTATGTTTTAGAAGAGGTGGAAACACCAGAAGTTTTAGCTACAAAATAACTTATAAGCCCTTTTATAGGGCTTTTTTTATTGTTTTATGGATTAGTTTAGGATGTTCTAATGTTGATAGTTTAAACCTAACTAATTTCAATCCAATACCAGATAAAACTTCCTCTACCTCTATATCTCTTTTTTGCCTATGTGGAAGGTCATGTGATTTATCATCAAGCTCTATAGCAAGGATAGGTTTGAAATTTTTGTCTGTAATTAAAAAATCCAATCTTCTATTTGAGATTTTAGCCCATGCCTCTTTATCATTTTCAAACTTTATTTTCATAAGGGAAAGTAACGAAGTTTGAGGAATTACATAATAATGTTTAGTATTTATAGAGGAAGAAATTATATGAAAAAGTTTAAGTTCAGGTGGTGTAAGCAAACTTTGTAATTCGTAATATCTTTTAATATTGTTATCTTCCTTAGGAGTTATGATTTTTATTGATGTTTTAGCTATTTTTCTGTATTTAAAAAAAGTTTTTATTATCTTAAAGACCCATAAGATAATAGACAAAGAAATGGCAATTAAGGCTATTTTTAAAATTAAAATCCCTTCTGGTGTCAAATTTTCAAAAAATGCAATAATTTGATTTTTTATAACGTTCATTTTATCTCTTACTTCTTATTTTTATTTTTAATTTTAACACTTTTTTAGCTATTTATAATATTCAGTAAATTTTATATTAGTATCATAAGGTTTTATTAAAAACCTATTGCAAATTTTGTTAGATTTCCTATATTGAAAGGCAGGAAATGGAGCTATAAAAAAGTAAAGGAGGGCGTGCCATGAACTTTGAAAAGTATGTAGCAAAAGGAAATGCATTCCTAAAAGAATTAGCAGAAGAATTAGGAACTCCAGGAGACAAAGACAGAGCAGGAAGAGTTTTAAGAGCCGTTTTACATGCTCTAAGAAAAAGATTAACTCCTGAAGAGTATCTTGATTTGGTGGCACAGTTACCGATGTGTATTAAAGCCATAGCAGTAGATGGATGGCATATTTCCGAATCACCCGACAAATCTATTAAACACATAGACGATTTAATTCATGCCGTAATGGAAGAAGATGGTAGAACAGCTCCAAGAGATTTTGGAAACGAAGAACAGGCAAAAGAAGCCATTAAAGCTGTAATTAGAGTAATCAAAAGACATGTATCTCAAGGTGAAATAGAAGATGTTGAAGCAGAGCTTCCTAAACATCTAAAAGAACTTTTTGAAACTGCGTAATTTTTAGAAAAATAAAAAGGGGGCTTAAAAGCCCCCTTTTTTTATTGAAAATGATATTATTACTCTTCCAGAGTAGAATAGAGAGGTTTTACAACATCACCAGTTGTATCTGGTAAATCTCTTTCACATCCTAATTCAAGTAATCTTTGAGGTATTTCGTGGTAGAAAAATGCTACATTCACAGGTCCGTATTTTGCAGCTTCAAGGAATTTTCTGATTTTATCAGAAGCTTTACCCATTCCTCTTTCAACAACTGCACCTGCGTGTCCAAAAGATACACCTTCAGCAAGATAATCCTGGAATCTACCACCGATAAATGGAACTAATGGTTTAGTGAACTTGCCATCTATCACAAGCTGAGCTGCCTGCTCTTCATAAGATCCACCTGGCTCACCTAATAGAACAACACCTTTTACGTTAGGATCTTCTTCAAGTTCAGGTAAAACATCAGCATATGTTGTACAAGAAATAACGTCACCACCAAGTGCAATCGCAGTATAAATTCCAAAACCTCTTCTTTTAATCATTTCAGCAGTCGTAGTTGTTAAACCACCAGATTTTGAAAGGATTACGTAAGAACCAGGCTCATCAGGTCTTTGATATGCAATAAACGGATCTTTACCACCAACTGCTCCGATTCTTCCAATTTTAGGAACAATAGCTCCTAATGATGTAGGCCCTACAATTTTTACGCCTTTTTCTTTGGCATATGCATAAAACTCTGCCGTATCTTTAATTGGGACGTGTTCTGTAACGATATAAATTACTTTAATTCCATTATCAATAAGTTCATAAACAGCATCTTTAACAGAAGTAGGGGGAACATAAACAAGCCCTGTATTGATAGATTCTCTTAATGCAGGATCCTGTAAAGCTTCTTTAACAGTGTTAAAAACAGGAACACCTGCTACTTCTTTTCCACCTCTACCTGGAGTAACACCTGCTTTTGTGATTCCAGGGTAAATAGCTTCAGTTTCTGTAACAACCTGAGAAGCTTCTCTACCTGTAATACCGATAACAATTACACCAGTTTTGTCATTTAAATAAGAAGTTCCGTAAGTCCAATTTTTTTCCATTATTGATTTCCTCCTTGCTGTGCTTTTACCTTTTTAAGTTCCTCAAGCTCTTTTGCAAATTCTTCTTCTGGAGGAGGAACTAATGGTTTTAAATCTTCTTCTTTAACTATTCCGTATTTTATTAATAACTCTTTTAATCTAACTGGAGCTTCTGTTAAAGGTAATGATGAATCATAAATTTCACCTTTAATTCCAACTTCTTTAAATGCTTCATAAAGCATTCTTAAACCTTTTTCAGCTTCAGGGCCATTTCTTCTTACAACCCAGATTAAATCTTTATTTAATGTTCCTTCTTTAGCCATATCTCTAATTGCATTTGCAAGACCTTCACCGAGTGTTACGTCAATTCTTGTGTTGTTAGCAGTTCCACCAACAACTAAAACACCTATTAATCCTGGTTTTGAAAGGATAATTCTTGAAATTTTATACATTTTTTCAGCTGGAGGGTTACCACCGATATCTGTAAAGTTGGCTGGTTTTAACCCAATTTCATAACATGTTCCGATAGTAACAGTAGAACCACCACCACCGAATGTCATCATTCCGATATTTCCATCCTGTTCAACGTAAGAACCAGCTTTTCCTCTGTGATCATCTCTATCAATTTCAGAAGCTGCGATTTCTCTTTCTGTTGGAGGTCTTCCCTGTGTTGTTCTTGTTCCATAAATTTTTGCTGGATTTATAGAAGCATCATCATCTATAGATACAACAGCATCAAGTGCCATAACCCTTTTCTTCCCACCTTTTTCAACAATAGCAAGAGGGTTAATTTCCAATAATCTTGCTTCTGCATTTTTAAATGCTTTATACATGTTTGCAACAACTTCAGATATCTGTCTGATAACGTCAATATGTTCTTCAGGAGCTCCAAGCTCTAAAAGATAATTTCTTACCATATAAGGATGTAATCCGATTAATGGATTAATTGGCCATGTCCCTATTTTAGAAGGATCCATTTCTTCAATTTCCATTCCACCTTCCCATGAAAGTGTAACGGCAGGAGTTCTCGTTCTTGTATCATAAGTAATAGAAGCGTAAAGTTCTTTTAAAATGTTTGCTTTTTCAACAACCAAAACACCAACTGGTTTTTCTCCATAAACATCGTATCTAAGAAGTGCGTCTATTGTTTCTTTTGCATCTTCCACATCTTTAGTTACTTTAATTGCTCCTGCTTTTCCTCTTTTTCCAACCAAAACCTGTGATTTTACAACCACTTCCCCACCTTGATCTTCTACAAATTGAAGAACATCATCATTTAGGTGGTCTGTAAAAACACCTTTCGGAACAGGAATACCATTTGGCTTAAAAACCTTTTCATAGGCTTCGTACTCGTATAGATTCATCTTCCACACTCCTTTTTAGAATTTTTATAAAAATCATAGATTAGTATATCAAAAAATATACTTTTAAATCAAACACTGTTTTATTTTTAAATGCTGATAATAATCAGTACAAGCATGATTTAAATAGGATAAAATATATTAAATCTCAATAAAATTAACTTTAAAGGTGAAAATATGAATATTATAGAAAGAGTAGTAGAAAAACTATTGTGGCAAAGTAGATTTATGATATTTCTTGCGGTTATTGCAAGTATTGTAGCAGCATTTGTTTTAGTAATTATTGGAACTTATGATGTTGTTTTAGTTGTTAAAGAGTCACTGCATGCTTTTACAACAGTTGAAGGATTTGAAGATTATCATAAAACTGCAATAAAACATATTGTCAGTGCTGTTGATGTATATTTGATAGCAACTGTTTTACTTATTTTCGGACTTGGTTTGTATGAACTTTTTATCAGTAAGATAGATGCTGCTGAAAATGATTCACGTTCTTCTAAAATTCTTGTGGTTCATACATTAGACCAACTTAAAGATAAACTTGCAAAAGTAATTATTATGGTACTTGTGGTAACATTTTTTAAATATGCAATTGATTATAAATATGAAGATATTAGGAGTCTGCTATTCCTCAGTGCTGGGGTTCTTATGATTGCTTTATCTGTTTATTTTATGCATAAAGGTCATACCGAAGAACACGAAGTCAATAACAAACATTAATTTAAAGTTAAATTTTAGAGTTCCAATTAACATTGTATAGTTATAGATTATTAGCACAATAATAATGTGCTGGAGGAAACAGTGGAAAAGTTTTATGTTATTGCTTCTTCATTAGTTTTAATCGGTGGAATCGGCTGGTTTTTTGGCGGTAAAAAGAATAAAAATGAAGAAACTGGAATTACTGAAAATGTTGAAGAAGAACAAACATTAGAATTAGATATCTCAGGAATGCACTGTGCAGGATGTGCAGCAGGAATTGAAGGAACTTTGAAAAATGTTGAAGGAATAAAATCTGTTTCAGTAAATTTTGCTACTTCAAAAGGAATTTTTGTAATAAATCCTGCAAAAATAAGTAAAGAACAAATTATCCAGAAGATAAAAGAATTAGGATACGATGCAACACCGAACTTAGAAGAATTTGAAAAAAAAAGTTAGAGAGGGAAAAATATCTTAAACAAAGATTCTTTATCGCTCTTTCTTTAACCATTCCTATATTCTACCTTTCATTTTTTCCATTAGAAAATAAATTTCTCCAATATGGACTTTTATTGATTTTATCTTCAATTGTCCAGTTTTATGCAGGTGCTGAGTTTTATAAATCTGCGTGGGCTGGATTAAAAAATAGAATCGCAGATATGAATCTTTTAGTAGCTCTTGGGACTACTTCTGCTTATCTTTATTCTGTTTTGGTAATATTTTTTCCACAACTTTTTCCACCAGAAATGAGGCATGTTTATTTTGATTCTGCTGCTGCGATCATTACTTTCATCCTTTTAGGAAGATATTTAGAAGCCCGTTCAAAAGGTAAAGCCACAGAATTTATGAAAAAATTACTTTCTTTAAAACCACAAAAAGCAAGAATTTTAGTGGATGGGAAAGAGTTAGAAATTCCAGCTGAAAATATAGTAAAAGGAGATATTTTTCTTGTTAAATCTGGAGAAAAAATACCTGCAGACGGAATAATTGAAGAAGGTGAAGCAGAAATTGATGAGTCAATGATAACAGGTGAATCCCTTCCAGTTTATAAAAAAACAGGTGATAAAGTAATCGGCGGAACAGTTCTAAAAGTTGGTTTTATCAAAGCAAAAGCAGAACAAACAGGAAAAGATACAGTTCTTTCACAGATCATTAAACTATTAACGGAAGCTCAGAGCAAAAAGCCGCCTATCGGAAGGCTTGCAGATAAAATCACAGCTTATTTTGTTCCTTCTGTTTTAATTATCTCAATTATTGTTTTTGATCTGTGGTATCTGATTGGA
>JALVEZ010000079.1 GCA_027030405.1 Hydrogenothermaceae bacterium
TTAAATTCTTTACAGATCCAAACTGTGACGGAGATAAATCAGATGGTGTTGAAATTGTTAACTCTTCATTATTAGCAGGAACTGTTTTAAGTGCTGATGTTTCTGCAGGAGCAACGACAATTAGTGTTTATAACGTATCTAATGTCAAGGCTGGGGATAAATTAATTATTGGAACAGGAACATCAAATTATGAACTTGTAGAAGTTCAATCTACAGACCTATCTTCTAAGCAGATAACATTATCTTCACCATTAGCAAAAGCTCATACATTAGGTGAAAAAGTTTCTGAGAAAGAGTGTCTGGTTATGGTTGTTGAGACAACTTCTGATACACCACCAGGAGAAAATAACCTTATAATAAGTATAATTTCTCCAAACTCAGGTGCTTCAGATACAATAGATGCATATCTAAAAGTAAATGAACTTGCAGTTGTAGTTGTTGCACCGGATCATTCTGATCAGTTACCGCCAGGGGGAACAACAACTTATCAACATGTTGTAACCAATACCGGGAATACTAATGTAGATGTTACATTAACTGTTCCATCATCAGGAACAAAATTAAGTTATGTGATTTTAGATGAAAATAAAAATCCATCTGGAACTTCTTTAGTAATAAACAACCTCTCTGCAGGAGATTCTAAAACTTTCTATGTAAAAGTTTTAGCTCCAACAAATATTCCTATAGGAACTGTTGAAAGTATAGATGTGACAGCTGCTGCTATTACGCCAGGAGGTTCAACATCAACAGATAAGGCAAAAGATACTACTACGATAATAGAAGGATATATGCAACTTACAAAAATCGTTGATAAACAACAGGCAAAACCAGGTGAAAAGCTAACATACACAATAAAATACAAAAACATTGGTTCTAATCTTGCTAAAAATGTTGTTATAACTGATCCAATTCCAGCAAATACAGACTATGTTATAGGAAGTTTAAAAGTAGACTCTAACTGTGATGGAACAGCGGATTCTTCTTTAACTGATACTGCAGGAGATGATACTGCAGAATATGACTCGACAAATAAAACTGTTGTATTTAGAGTTGGTTCAGGTGCTGATTCCTCGCAAGGTGGTACAGTAAATCCTGGTGAAGAAGGTTGTGTAATCTTTAAGGTTAAAATCAAGTAAAAATAAGTGATATGAGATACAGTTTATTAAGAAATTACATTTTTATAATAATTTTACTGATAGTATCTTTTATAGAGATATCATTAGCTTTGACTAAAGCTGGAAATATAATATCAAATACTGCAGTATGTTCATACGAAGATCAAAATGGATTACCGTTAAAGGTATACTCGAATACTATACAGGTAGAAGTTCTTCCTGTTTTTGGGATTGATATAACCCCCGATAATCAGCTTTTAGATGGAATTCCTACAGAAAATATAGAAATTCCATTTATTTTACAAAATGTAGGTAACACTAAAGATAAATATATTTTGAACCCCAAAAATTTAGGTGGAGATTCAGATGATTTACAAAATTTAAAATTAATTATCGATACTAACCAAAATGGAAGCTTTGATGTTGGGGAGCCTGAATATAATAATGTGTTACCTCCTGAAGTCAATGCAGGAGAAACTTTAAACCTACTAGTAACAGGGAAAATTCCTGAATCAGCACAAACTGGGCATATAGCTGTTGAATTAGATGGTTATTCTAAGAACGATAGCACAAAAAAAGATTTAAATAATAAGGCAACCATAAACATCACAACTGATGGAACTTTAAAACTTAATAAAAGTATAAACAATCCAAATCCAAAACCATCTGAAGAGGTAAAATTTAATATTGATTTTAAAAACTTGGGAACAAAGACTGTAAAAGGAACTGAAATTTTAACTGATTTTGACAATGATGGAACATCTGAAACTAAAAATGCAGTTATTGTCTTTGATAAGATTCCTCAAGATCTGATTTACAAGTCAAATTCAATAAGTTGTGTTCCTGTTGGTTGTATCCCTGTATTTAAAGGTTTGAAGGATTCCTACTGGAAAGATTCTGAATCAGAAGTTAAAGGCAATATAAAAGCTGTAGGAATGTTACTTTTAGATAAGGGGCAGGGGGTACTTATCAATGGACAAAGAGGGAAATTAGAATTTAGTGTAAAAATTAAAGATTTCGCTCCGTCAAAAACAGTAACAAATATTGCAGAAGGTATTTATAAAAATCAAAATGGAAGGCAAGATGTAAAATCAAATCCTGTCAATATAAAAATTCAAAAAGTTGTTAAAGTTGTTGTAGATGATGTTGATGATAACGGTAGTTATACTGGAAATGGAACACCTTCTGATCCAGATGATTTAACGGCGATAGATCACGCATCTTCAGGAATCTGGGTGGAGTTTAATAATGAAATATGGAACTTAGGAAATACAAAAGATATAATTAATGTTGAATTAGACAGATCAAAATCAAAAAATCTGCCTTCAGAATATATCATTCAGTTTTTAAATACAGATAAAACACCTATAGTCGATACAAATTTAGATGGAAAATTAGATGTAGGTGAAATAGATCCAGGATCAAAAAAAGATCTGATTGTCAGGGTTTTTATTCCTGATGGAAATTACGATAATATCTTGTTTGCCATCAAATCAACTTCTTCTATAGACAGCAACGTTTTCGATTATACGTTTGATGAGATTAAAAATGTAGAGGCTGCTTCAGTTGAAGTATTTACAACGATAAGAACTCAGATATCTGGTGGAGATACTGTTAAGAAAGAACCTTTAAAAGAAGCTAAGGTTATTGTTTATGAATATGATGACAAAAATAGAATTATCAGAATAAAGAAATTTTTTACGGATAAAGATGGAGCTATTATTTATGATGAAAACGGTGATACTTATACTTTATATAACTGGATGAGAGATGGCTATTCTTATAGAATGACAACATTGGGGGAATACAAGAATTTTCCTTACTACTTAACACCTATTTTCAGAAAGGCTTATTTTGATTCGGTTAATAATCAAAATGAAGAAAAGTGTTGGAACGAAAAAGGTAATGAAATTTCCTGTGAAGCAAATACAGTAAAAGTTAAAATTAAAGTTACAGGTCAAAATAAGAAACTTCTTGTTATTCCTCTTGATCCAGCAGGATATGTATATGATGCTGTGACTTTAGAAAAAGTAGATGGAGCCTGTGTAACATTTTACAAATGTGATACTCAGGACTGTAATAGTTATAAAGCAGTTAATCAATCTTTATTAGATTTATATCCAGATGGAATTCATTCTCAAGAGAATCCACAACTCTCAGGTAATAAGGATAAAACAGGGAATCCTGTTGGAAAATCTGCTGGGGCATTTGAGTTTAGGTTTAAAGATTATAAATCTAAATATGATGGATGGTATTTTATTCAAGTTACTTTTGACTGTGACTTGCCTGCAACAGATCATACTTTAAAAGATAAATATCAGGAAGTGTTACTTAAGAATACTTTACCTGTTGAAAAGAAAAATTTACTAAAAAAGACAGAAGTATGGGATCCTTATAGTGGAGATGTTTATCAAGGTGAACTTTTTTACATAGATGCATCATTCCCTGGAGCAATCTTACTTAGAATTCCGTTGATAAGTAATTCTGTAAAGCCAATCGAAGTTGAGAAACAGGCATCTGTATCAACTGCGTCAGTTGGTGATTACATTAAGTGGACAATAAAAATCAAAAATCCAAACGATACTCAGCATTTTTATGATGTATCAATATATGATCAGCTTCCACGTGAGTTTAAATATAAGTCAGATTCCTCAAAAATGGATGGTACCAAGGTATCGGATCCTCAAGTCTTATCAGACGGTAGTTTAAAATGGCAATTACCTATTTTGGAACCAGGTGAAGAAAAAACACTTACATTCTACACTATAACTACTGCCACTTTATCGCAGGGAACTAAAAAGAATGTTGCCTTTTCTACTGGATGGATAAATCCATCCCACTCTGCAAAAGTTGGTTCAAATACAGCAATAGCAGAAGTGAAACTTATTAGAGGAATATTCTCAGATAAAGCTTACATATTCGGCAAAGTTTTTATAGACGACAATGACAACAGAATTCAGGATAAAAATGAGGCAGGAATAAAAGGTGTAAAAATATATATGGAAGATGGCAGATATGCCATAACAGATAGCGAAGGAAAGTATCACTTTGACAATGTGATTCCTGGAACACATGTATTAAAAGTTGATAAAACGACTATTCCAGAGAATGGAAAACTTAAAATAATAAATAATAGAAATTCTGGAGATCCAGATACTGCCTTCGCAGATGTTTTCCCTGGAGATCTATTTAAAGTTAATTTCAGACTTGTTCCAGATAATCCTAAAGTTAAACTTGATGTAGAATCAGAATATCAGGTAATACACACTAAATATGGAAAAGTTTCTGTGGAAAGAGTCGTAGATAGTATCCTTGAAGATCCTACCAGTTTGAAAATCATAATAGTTAACAGTTTATATATAAAAAACGATTCAAAAACACCGCTTTATGAATTAAATTATGTTGAAGATTCTCCTTTGAAACCTGGAAAAGGTTCTGTTTACTTAAACAACTCACCATTTGAAGATCCTGAGATAATCGGTACAAAGTTTAAATGGATTATTCCTTTAATCATGCCAAATTCTCAGGTTGTCTTGAAATGGAATTCAGAAGTTCCAGAAAAAGATTCAAAAGTTCAGGCAGAACTTTCTTTTAACATAAAACCTACAGGTCAGCCTAAAAAAATGAATGTTAAAGTGCCTGTAGTTCTTACATTTGTAAAACCTGAAGTTTTTAACCTTACAATTTACTTTGATTTTGGAAAATATCATCTCTCAGATGATGCAAAAAAATCCCTTGAAAAAATCGCAGAATTTTTGCGTAAAAAAGATTACAAGAAGATTTATATAAATCTAAAAAGCTATACAGATGCTGTGAGAGTAGTAAGCAGTGCAGTTGGATATGAGAAAAATATTCAGTTGTCTAAAAAACGGGCAAAAGCAGTACTTGATTATTTGCGTTCTTTACTGATTGATACCAAAAAGGTAGAAATAAAATGAGCAGAAAAATATTAATTTTATTTAGCTTATTAATAAGTTTATCTGTATCAATTGCACAGCAAACAGATGGAACTGAATTTTATTCTATTCTTATAGAAGAAACAGAAGATAAAAATAAAGCAGTTGAGGACGCATTAAAGCTTAGCAGAACTTTATCTCTTCCTGTTTATGTGGCAACCTCAGAAGATAAAACAAAATTTAAAGTATTTGTAGGAAAATTCTCGGATAAAAATAAGGCAGATCAAGAATTAACAAAGATAGGCGGAAAAGCAGTTGAATATTTGAATCCTGAAAATGTTTTTCCTATTAAGTCTACATATTTTAGAGAAATATTGAAAAATAAAAGAGTTGCTAAAATTTACTCAATTTTATATACAGAACTTTCTGATAAAAATAAAGCAGAAGAACTAAAGAAAACGCTAGAAGAAGAGTTTGGATTGCCTGTTTTTATTGTTGAAAATATAAAAAACTTTAAACTTTTTTACAGAGTTTATGTAGGTAAATTTAAAGATAAAGAAGAAGCAGAAAATTTAGCATATGAAATAGCAGGAAAAAGTGTTGATCTTATTAGCGAAGAAGAAACGGCAGTTGAAAAGATTTCAAACAAAGAAATCCATTATAAAATAGAGGCTAAAGGTTCATTAAATCCTGCAGTTCCAAACAAAATTTCACCAAGGGGAACACCTGAAAACAGAAGAGTTGAAGTTACGATTATTGCATTATCTGGTGCAAAAGCACAGAACAGCATTGAACTTGGCTCAACATTGAAAAAGGGACTTTACAAAATTAATCTAAAATTAAAAAATCTTTATCCAACAGATAAAATCTATGATGTTGGAATTTTTATAAAGATTCCAGAAGAGTTAAAAGCAATAAAAAGAACGGCAAAATTAAATGGAAAGCCAGTTAAAATTAAAAACAAAAAAAGTTTCCTTTATTTAAAGATTCCAGAGCTTAAAAAAGATGTTTCAACAAATTTAGAAATAAATTTTCTCGTGAAAAAAGAAATTAGAGTAAAGAAATTACCTTATATTATTCTTTATAAGACACCAAAAGGAAAGCTTAAGAATGTAACTAATGACTCAAAGTTATTAAAAACAGCTTTAAACCTATATCTTAAAAACCCACAAGTAAAAGATACAAATAAACTTGAGATTGAAGCTCTAAAGAAAAAGATAAAATACGGAATTGTTTATCCTGATATGGATATTGTTACTGCAGACAAATCATTAAAGCTGAAAATTGTTATTCCTTTAAATGCAAAATATGAGCTTCTTAAGAATGGAAAACCTGTTTCAAAAGATTTAATTGCAGAGACAAGTAAAGACAAACAGTTAGGCATTAAGAAAGTTGTTTATCTAAGCGTTCCTTTGACGCAAAAAGAAAATATTTTTGAATTAAAAGTTAACGGTAAAATTTTAGATAAAAAGAAAGTTACCATTTCAGATGGAGTAGCAGATTTTAAACTTTCTGTATTTCCGAAAGAACCTCCTGCAGATGGGAAAACTCCTGTCTATGTTGTTCTTCAGTCTGTTGATGAAAATGGGAATCCTATAAATATAGATAGTTATGTAGAAGTTAGAGTGGATAAAGGTGATATTTTTGATTACAGAACTGGATTATATAAAACATTTGTAAATGATTTATATAAAGTTAAAATGGTTGATGGAAAAGCAATAATAAAACTTTCACCATCAACCAAAATAGAAGAGAGAAGACTTTATGCTAAATTTGGAAACATAGAGAGAGAGTACGTTATTCAGTTTTATCAAGAAAAACGTCCGTGGATAGTTTTAGGAAATATTGAAGGTGCAGTTGGATTTTCTAAAACTAAAAACAGCTCACCTAAAATTACAGATATGCCGTTTGATCATTCAGATGAAGGAACTCACCTGAAAGGAAGAGCAGCATTTTTTGCAAAAGGTTCGGTTAAAGACTACACAGTTACAATGAGATATGATTCAAGAAAAGAAAATTATAAAACATTGATGGAACAAAATATTCCTTCAACAGAAGAAAATCAGTTCTATCCAGTTTATGGTGATGATTCTGAGCAGTATTTTGAAGCTCCAACGAAAAATAATATCTATGTGAGAATTGATAAAGGATTATCTTACCTTTTATATGGTGATTTCAATACACAGATAGGAACAGAATTTGAGTTTAATAGATACACAAGAACATTCAACGGTCTTATCTGGAACTATGAACATAAAAAAGATTTTAAAGTAAGAACATTTATAACAAAATCTAAACAGGACATCTTTCAGGAAAGAATAGCAGGAAAAGGATTGTCTGGGCCTTATTTCTTGAACAATAAAAATCTTATTCAGTTTTCAGAAAAAGTGTGGATAGAGGTTAGAGATAGATACAATCCAGATATTATTTTAGAGAAAAAACAACTTAATAGATTCACAGATTATACGGTAAATTACGAGGAAGGATGGTTAATCTTTAAAGAACCAGTTCCTCAATTTGATAAAAATCTTAATCCAATATATATATTCGTTATATATGAAGCAGAAACGTTGAACAATAGCGAATATATGTACGGATTGAGAGGGGAAAAATGGTTTAAAGATATAAGAATAGGCATAACAGGAATAAATGAAAACCATAATATAAAGGATAAAAATCTTTATGGAATAGATATCTATTATCAAAAAGGTTCGTTAACTGCACTTGCAGAGATTGCACATTCTGAAGGATATCTTGACACAAGTTTAAATCCAACTTCAGGAACTGCAGGAAAAGCAGAGATTTCCTATAGTTATAAAGATATAAATTCAAAACTATACTATAAACAGGTTACAGATGGATTTCAAAATCCATCGTCAACTACTGCTGAGGAACGATACACAACTTATGGATTTAATATCTCTAAAAATATAAAAAAGACAAATATAACTTTAAATGGTTTAGTTGATGACAGAGCCAGTAACGATAGAAAAGAAATTGATTTTACAGTAACCAGGGAAATTTCAGAGAAATTGTCATTCAATGTAGGTGGAAGGTACAACAATGAAAGAAGAACGTCTGACTCAGATGAATATTTTCAAGCTATTATCGGTGGTCAGTGGAATCCAAACGAAAAATTATCTGTCTCTTTAAGAAGAGAGCAATCCTTGAGCAGTGGAGTTGGAAGCACATTCTTCCCAACAAGAACAATTGGAAAAATTAATTACCAGTGGCTTCCAAATGTAAACACATTTGTTCAAACAGAAATTCAAGAAAGAGAAGATAAAGATATTTCTCTTACAACGTTTGGAATGGAATCACAGCTAAATGAAGATACGACAGCATTTACCAAATATACATTAGATGACTCTGTCAGTGGATGGAGAACACAATCTCATATCGGGTTGAATCACGTATTCCAGATAAGAGAAAGATTTGCTATAGATTTAGGCGGAGAAGATGTTAGAAGTCTATCAGGCTATAAAAAAGGTGATTATACGGCACTGAGAATGAGGGCTGTTTATACACAATCTGAACGTTATAAAATGAGTGGTAGTTATGAAATTCGCTTTGGTGAAAATCAAAAACCTCAACATTATCTTAATGTAGGTGGGGCTTTAAAGTATAACGACCAGTATATACTTTTACTCAGAGAAAGATATTTCTTATCAGATTTTAAAGAAAATGATTTGCTTTTTGGACTCGCAAAAAGACCTGTGTATGACGATGTTTTCAACTACTTAATAAAGCTTAGATGGAAAATCTCTAATATGAGCGATTATGTAAATAAATATATAGCGTCGTGGCATTTGAACTATAATCCAAACCATAAGCTTGCGTTTATGGGTGAAATAGCTGCTAAATATACGGATAACAGTAGTATTGGAAATTCATTTGCTCATCTTTATAGAGGAAGATTAATATATGACTGGACGGATAGGTTAGATACAGGTGTACAGCTTGGGATTTACAAAGAAGATAGTTCTAAAACTTTGTCTTATACAGTTGGAGCTGAGATTGGATACATGCTTGTCTCTAATCTCTGGTTTTCTATTGGATATAACTTTGATGGATTTTATGATGAAGATTTTGATGATGCGAATTACTGGGCTAAAGGATTTTACTTTAAGTTTAGATTAAAGTTTGATGAGGAAAATTTAAAATCTTTAACTAGTAGATACGCAAAGAGGAAAAGTAGATGAGATGTTATAAACAATCTGTAGTAAATTTTAAGATTTTATTAGTTATTGTCTCTTTGCTATTAACAAGTAGTTTGGTTAATGCAACAACTGTAGGAGATCCTTTGACTCCACTTTATAATACGGTAGGGCCTTATAAAGTGGAATTTGCAGGAGGAAGTTTTAGAGATAAGAGTAATAGTGAAGATTGTACAAGTATAGTAAATACATCATCATCTACACTTAACTTACCTAATGGAGTAAATATAAAAAAAGCGTATTTGTTTTGGGCTGCTTCGAATGATTCGATAGACAATCAAGTAACTTTAAATAATCAATCTATATCAGCAAGTAATACAGATTGTCATCTTATTACTTATACAAATAATGGAAATGATTATAAATTTTATGGGTGTTTTACAGATGTAACAAACCTTATAAATTCTCAAGGTGGAGGAACATATACATTAAAAGATTTAACTATCAACAATGGAAGTCCTTGGAGTGATGTTTGTGGTGTTTTAGGGACATGGTCCATAGTTGCGGTATATGAGGATTCTATATATAAACAAAATAATGTATTTAAAGCTATTAATATATATAATGGTTTTTTGATTGTTCAGAATGATTCATATAATTCTTCACTTTCAGGTTTTATTATAGGGAAACCTATTTCTGGAGAATTTGCATATATAATTTTAGAAGGTGACCCTAACTTAAATAATAATGAATCTTTTATAATAAATGGAAATACAATTACTTCGCCTTATGATTCAAATTCAACTGTACTTGGAGGCAACACTACTTATGGTTTAGATATTGATTCAACCGATATTTCTACATTATTAAATGTTGGAGACACAAGTATTGGTTTTACTATAAACACAGGTCAAGATCTAGTAATTCTTCAATCAGCTATTTTTTATAATTTAAGTGTTTCAGAAATTAGTGGAACAATTTATGAAGATATAAATGGAGATGGGAATTTATTAGATAAATCTCCTATTCAAAATGTAAAAGTTAATCTTTATGATGATAGTGGAACTTTATTAAAAACAACAACTACTGATAACAATGGTAATTATGTATTTTTTAACATCGATTTGAATAAAACATATTACGTTGCAGTAGACTCAAAAAGTGTAGAGCCTACAAATGGATTTAACGGGGGTTTTAACATTGACGATGTATGGTCAGAGCAAACCTATGTAAAAGCTACTTCTTATGGAGATACATATTCTAGAGCCTTGTGTGATACCGATGCAGATTCTTCTACTATACCAGCAGAGGTAGCAGGGGAAAGTGTATGCTTTGGTGGTGCTTATGGAAATGTGAGTGATGATGCTTCTTCTTTGAACACAGCAGAACATAAAGTAAAAGTTCAAATGGGGACAGATAATATATCAAGTATAGACTTTGGATTTTCATTTAATGTTGTGACAAATGTAAATGATCAAGATGATGATACTTCAAATAACAGAACCTGCCAAGGATGTTTAAGACAGTTCATACAAAATGCAAATGCAATTTCTGGTGCGAATGTAATGAGATTTGTTCCGTCAGTTCCTTTAAACGGAACTGCATGGTGGGAAATTAATATTGATAAGAACATAGGAACTTTAAATATAACTGATGATTTAACTACAATAGATGGTGCTTCATATAGTTATCAAGACGGAACTACAATAAGAGATGAAAATCCTGGAAATTTATCCGTAAGTGGAAAAAAAGTAGGAACAGGAGATGATGGAATTCCAAATACAGGAGATGAACCATCTCTTCCAACTTATTTTAAATTGGAACTTATGGTTAATTTTGGCGATTTAGATGATGGATTCATAGCAAATGCCAGTAATACAACAATAAAAAATCTTTCTTTGATTAATACGTCTTCATCAAATGATTATCATGGAGCAATAAATATAAAAACTGGATCTGCTATGATTGAAAGCAATTTTATAGGAGCTAAACCAGATGGAACATTTCCTAGTAATAATAATATAGTATATCAAGGTATCCGTTCTGAATCTGGAACTTATATAAGTATAAAAAACAACTTTATAGCTGATAACGACTATAGAGGAATTTTCTTATTTGATTATGCTGATATAGAAGGTAATTATATTTATGATGTTTCCAAAGGGTATTCATGTGGCGATAGTATAGAAGTAAGAATGGGTAGCACAACAAATCAACTAAAGATACAGAATAACTTTATAGACAAAGTTGCTGCTTATGGAATAGAGCTTCCACAAAATGCAGGTAATGCTCTTATAAAGAATAATATAATAACTAATACTGGACTAGGAGATGCGAGTGGTAATTTATGTAATCGGGGCTCATCAGGTTATGAAGAAGGGGCAATAAGAATAACAGGTGAAAATAATCAGATAGTACAAAATATTATTCATAATGCAGCAACAAGCGGAATTATTGTCGTAAAGACTGCTAATGGATACTCACCGAGATTTACAAAAATCTCAAAAAATTCTATTTATCAAAATGGAAAAATATCTATTGATTTAGATCTTACACATGAGCCTTCAACTGGCCAAAATTATCCAAATGGGGATGGAGTATCACCAAACGATGGAACAATCGACACCAACAAACCAAATTATGGGATGGATTATCCTGTTTTTACTACCGTTGAAAAAAGGAGAACAACGTTACACGTAGTGGGATTTGTAGGGACTCCTTCCTCTAAAATAGCAGGAATACACACAATAGAGCTATATAAAGCCGAAGATGACGGAAACAATAATGGTGAAATAATTTCAGGGGATGGAGAGTCAGTTCCTCACGGTGAAGGGAAGACTTATATCGGTTCTTGTCAAACTAATTCAGATGGTACGTTTGATTGCGATATTTCAATTCCATCTGCAGTATCAATAAATGTCGGTGATATTATAACTGCCATAGCAATAGATTCTAACAACAACACATCAGAGTTTTCTGCAGATTATACAGTGGCTTTAGCAAGAATTTTAAATGGTTATATATATGAAGATCAAAATCATAATAAGAATAGAGAATCAAGTGAAACTGGCCTATCAAACGTTCGTGTAGAACTGTGGTATTACGATGGAACAAACTGGACAATGGAAACGTCTGCCACAACAAATGCTGATGGATATTACGAGTTTTATCCTTCTAATATAGGAACCTATAAAATAATTGAAGATGCACAAAACACAGGAACAGACCAGAACACAGGTTCGGATCCTAATGAATACATATCAACTACTCCAAACGTAGTGGAAATAAATTGGGGTGGAAATCAAAACAAAATTATAAACTTCGGAGATTATCACGGTTCAAAAGTTTCAGGAAAAGTGTTTGACGATAGTGGAGATGGAACAAAAACATCTCCAGATGCTCACAATATAACTTTTGATTCAACAGAAAAAGGAATCCAAAATGTAGGATTTAAAGCCTGTTCAGATATATCCTGTTCAACAGTTATAGATACTACAACAACAGATACTAATGGAGAATATACAGTATGGATACCAGATAGCTATAATGGAACAACAGTTTATATAAAGGAAAAGGATCTAAATGGATACACGTCAATAGGTGACTATAAAGAAGGTTCTATTGATAGCAATACCACAACTTCTTTATCAGATAGAAATATATTATCTTACCCTATGACCTCTGGAGAACAAAAAGAAGATTACAACTTTGCAGATGTTCTAAAATTACAGATAACACCAGATCACAGCTATTTAGTTTCTACAGGAGATAGCTTATCTATTTCACATATGATAAATGTTAAAACTCCAGGGGAAGTTGCTCTATTATTAGATTCATCTGAGGATTTTGTTTATACAGTTTTCAAAGATTACGACTGTGATGAAAATCCAGATGGAAACCAGATTATACCTGATAATAATGGTTTTTATATACTTGATACTTTAGATACAGGAAGGTACTGTATTCTTATAAAAACGGTTGTTCCAACTAACACACCATCAGGAACAGTTGAAAATTTAGAAGTTACTACCTACGAAGACTGGATAAACACAACAGGAACTAATCCAGAAACAGGACTTAAATACGATGATCAGGATTCTGTTACAGACAGTATAACTGTAAACAGTTCATCAGAAGGAATGCTTAGACTTGAAAAATGGGTTAGAAATGTTACTGCTTCTGATTCATTTACTAAAAATAATGATGCAAAACCGTGTGAAGTAATAGAGTACAAAATAGATTTTAAAAATATCGGTGCGTCAAATATTACCCAGATAACATTCAGAGATATTATTCCTGAAGGAACAGACATTGTACATAATGTTTATAA
>JALVEZ010000080.1 GCA_027030405.1 Hydrogenothermaceae bacterium
TAATTTTCTAAAGGGCCAGGTGCGATAACAACACCTGCAGCGTGAATCCCTGTATGTCTTGCAGAACCTTCAAGTTTTTTAGAGTAGTCTATAAGTTCTTTTACTCTTGGATCTGTTTCGTATAATTTTCTAAATTCAGGATTCGCCTCAAGGTTTTCTTCAATGGAAAGTGTTGAACCTTGAATAGGCCCTGGAAGTATCATCTTTGCAATTCTGTCTGCTTCCGAGTAAGAGAACCCTAAAACACGGGCAACGTCACGAATAACCATTTTTGATTTCATAAAGTTAAATGTGATAATCTGGGCAACGTTTCTTTCTCCGTATTTATCTTTAACATAGTCAATAACCTTATCTCTCTGTTCCATACAAAAATCAACATCAATATCAGGCATAGAAATTCTGTCAGGATTTAAAAATCTTTCAAAAATTAACCCGTGTTGTAATGGATCAACATCAGTAATTCCTAAAGAATAAGCCACAAGCGAACCTGCTGCAGAATTATGAATAGCAAAGTTATTAGCAACATAAGAAGTATCTATTGGGACAGTAATATCATAAACTTTTCCTTTATATTGAATCTTTTCAGTTTCTTTAATCTTTATGTAAATATAATCTTCATCTACATAAAAACTGTCGTTCCTAAAGAACTTCTGATTAGGAATATTTATTTTAAAATCTGAAAAATCTTCATTCCAATTTAACAACTGCTTTCCAGAAAGTTTAACAGAGTATTCTTCATGCCAATTTTCTTTTTTCTTTCTTCTTTTCTGTATAGAAGCATAATATCCAAATCTTGCCAGTAAAAATTTTAGCTGTGAGGCAAGTGTATAAGAAGTCGTAGAATATTTAATACCTACTGTTTTATTTGAGCGACCATCATAACCATCTCCTCTAAACATATAGGCTATTAGAATCTTTACTAATTCATCCTTACCATTCTCCACAATTTCAAATGGAATTCTTTTATTGTTAGCACCTTTAGAACATAGATCAGTTAAGAACTCTCCCACTAATCTTGAATAAGCTAAAACTTGTAAAGAGTTTCTTGTTTTGTGATATGTAATTTTAGAATCTATTTCAAAAATTCTTTTTAATAAATCTTGGACTTCTTTTGCATATTCTTTTTCATCTTTATGGAAACCAAATCCTACTGCATTTTCCCTTTCACCTAATCTTGACCAACCTTCTGCAATATAATATCCAAGAAGTTTTGCAAAATCCTCATCAAAAGGTATAAATCTTGGTATTTTCTTAGTCTTTAATTTATTGCTTCCGATTTCATACCATACATATTTATCATCGAACTTCAAATATTCTTTTTCTTCTACAAAATCTAAAATATCAAAAATTATTTCTTTATTTTTAGAATAAACTCTCGGATAAACAACAAAATCTCCAGCTTTAAGTTTTCCTGATTCTATCCATTTTAATTGATAACTTTCAAAAGGTTTTGTAGAACAGTATCTTGTACATGTTGGTTTACAAATTACAGAAGCAGTTTTTTCATTTTCAACTGTACATTTTTCTGACTGAATTGCCCAAATTTTATGGTCAGATGTTAAAAAGAGTTCATCACTTCCTACTTTTAATTTTACAATTTCTTCTTCAACATCATAAATAAATTTATTTATTACAGGAAGAATCTTTCCTGTATGACTAACAACAAACTGACCTATTTCTATATCTTTTATCTCAACAACTGAACCATCTGAAAGTAAAATTTTAGTATCTGGAAGAACACATCCTCTTCCTGGGCCTACGGGAATACCATTTTGTTTTGCGTGGTTTATGAAGTCCTGAACAATTAAAAAATATTCAGGAAATCCCATCTGTTTAATAACATTTATTTCATAATCTAATCTTTCTTTATACTCTTTTATCTTTTGTTCGTCGGTTATTTCAAGTTGCTCTAATCTTTTTTGAAGCCCTTCTCTTGATAGTTTTTCAAAGTAAGCTGCTTTTTCTTCATCAGTTGCTTCCCTACCTTGAATTTCAGGGATTTCATATTTAGGGAAAAGGTATCCTCTTGTTTCAGCAGTTTCAATTTCAACATTGCATTTTTCTGCGATTTCTAAAGTGTTTAAAAGAGCTTCTTCATATCCCTGAAATTTTTTATACATCTCTTCCTGAGATGCAAAATGTAGCCCTCTAACCCTGAATCTAAAAGCCTTTTTATCTTTTAAAACAGTTCTGGTCTGTAAAGCCATAAGAACATCGTGTGCCTCTGCATCTTCCTCATTTAAATAATGGGCATCATTTGTAGCCACAAGCTTGACATCTAACTTTTTAGCAAGTTCTATCAGCCCTCTATTTGCAATATCCTGCTGTTCTAAACCGTTTGCCTGTATTTCAAAATAAAGATCATCACCAAAAATATCTTTCAGTCTAGTTGCGTATTCATAAGCTTCTTTATCTTTTCCCTGAGCTAAAAGGTTCGGAACAAATCCTTTCAAACAGGCAGTTTGACAGATCAAACCTTCGTGGTATTTTTCAAGAAGTTCCCAATCAATACGGGGCTTGTAATAAAATCCCTCAGTAAAACCAAGGGAAGAAAGTTTCATAAGGTTTTCCCAACCTTTTTTGTTTTTAGCATGTAGAATTAAGTGATAATTTTTATCTGAAAGCTCATCATCTGAACCTTTGCCTCTTTTATCAAATCTGTTCCCTGCAAAGTAAGCTTCCATTCCAATAATCGGCTTAATACCGTGTTTTTTCATGGTTTTATAAAACTCAACAGCCCCAAAAATGTTTCCGTGGTCTGTTAAAGCAACTGCTTTGTATCCTAAATCCTGAGCTTTCTTTGCAAGGGCATCTATTTTGATAGCACCGTCAAGTAGTGAGTAGTGGGAATGCAGATGTAAGTGGACAAAATCTTTTTGAGCCATCAATTACCTCTTTTTCTTTTTATAAATTTTTCATATCAGATTTAAAAAATTTATAAAATATTGGATCTTTAATCAAGGTTAATTTTTAACAAAAATTTAACACAAAACCATTTGAAAAACCCGTAAACAGTTGAAATAACACATAAGTTAGTTAAGTTTTTGCTTCTTTATAGCAATAAAATAGTATTTTATATAAATTAAAGTTTAAAACATTTGCATATCTATGTTTAAAGATTTATATTTTAAGTAATTAATTACTTAAAAATTTAAGGAAAGATGATGAAGACTATAACTTTAAAAACAGAAGAAGAATTCTTTGAATATCTAAATAATCTCAGTAAAGATTTAGGTAAACCTAAGTCCCAGATTATAAGAGAAGCAGTTATAGAATATGGAGAAAAGATAAAGAGAGAAAAAATTTATAAAAAAATGGAAAAACTTGCAAAACAGTTAAATAAAGATAAAAACTATTTAAAAGAAATTAAAGAATACGAAATGTTAAGCGAGGATATTATTGAATAGAGGGGAAATTTATCTTGCCAAATTAAATCCAACAAAAGGTTCGGAGCTTAACAAAGTTAGACCAGTTATAATTTTTCAATCTGATCATTTAAAAGACTTACCTACTGTAATAGTTATTCCTTTGACTACTCATTTAAAAGATAACTGGTTCCCATTGAGAGTTAGAATTTCTAAAAGAGGAAAACTCGAAAAAGATAGTGACGCAGTTGTAGAACAAATTAGAGCCATAGATAAAAGTAGAATTACTGGAAATCCTATAGCTTCATTATCTGATGAAGAATTGAATCTATTAGAAGAAGCCGTTTTATTTGTCTTAGGAGTGAAATAATACTATTTAAATTTCCCAGATATTTTAAATTTTTCAAATAAAAAATATATTTTTAGACAGCTTTTCGGTTATTTAAATAGCTATAAATTCAGTTTATAATAATTACTTTAAAATTACAGTTTAGAGGTTAGAGAATGATTAAATTAAATATAGATAGGATCGGCGAAGTTGAAGTACCTGAA
>JALVEZ010000081.1 GCA_027030405.1 Hydrogenothermaceae bacterium
AGATTTAAATCCGAAAAACCTAAAGTTTTACACGAGATTTTAGGAAAGCCGATGATTTTTTACGTAAAAACTGCTGCCCAGTGGATAAAACCTGAACAACTTATCATTGTAGTTGGGCATAAAAAGGATGAAGTTATAAAAAATCTTAATTGTGATGGTTGTACATTTGTTCATCAAGAAGAGCAGTTAGGAACAGGACATGCCGTTTATGAAACCAGAGAACACTGGAAAGACTTTGATGGATTTGTTCTAATCCTTAACGGAGATACTCCTTTAATAAAAGGAGAAACCTTAAAAAATGCAATAGAATACATAAAAGCACTTATCCAGTATCATGGTGCAAATATGAAAACATTGGATAATCAGTATAAAAACGAAAAAATCGGCGGTGTTGTTTTAACTGCCAGAGTTACAGATCCTTACGGTTATGGAAGAATAATCAAAGATGAAGAAGGAAAAATCTTAAAAATTGTTGAAGAAAAAGACGCTTCACCAGAGGAAAAACAGATAAATGAAGTTAATTCAGGGATATATATTTTTTACGCACCATATATTAAAGATTTAATATTAAAACTTGAAAATAAAAATGCGCAGGGAGAATACTATCTTACCGACCTTATAGAAATGCTTCGAAAGGAAGGAAAAGACGTGTATGCACTTGAAATTCCAGATTACAGAGAGATTTTAGGCGTAAATGATAGATGGCAGTTGGCATATGCAGAAAATATTTTAAAAATGAATTTCATGCATTTCTGGGCTTTAAACGGTGTAACATTCCATAATCCAGAAAGCTGCTGGATAGAGTTTGATGTATCTTTTGATAGAGATGTTGAAGTTTTCCAAAACTGTATGATACAGGGAAACTCAGAGATAGGATCAGGAACAGTTATAGAAGCAAACTGCATAATCAAAAATTCAAAAATAGGAAAAAATGTAAAAATTTACGCAAATTCTATTATTGAAGATAGTATCATAGAAGACAACGCAGAAGTTGGGCCATTTGCCAGACTCAGAAATCATGCAGTTATAAAATCAGGTGCAGGAATAGGTAACTTTGTGGAAGTCAAAAAATCCGTCGTAGGAGAAAATACCAACGCAAAACATCTTACATATTTAGGTGACGCAGAAATAGGAAAGAACGTTAATATAGGGGCAGGAACAATAACCTGTAATTATGACGGATTTAAAAAATACAAAACAGTTATAAAAGATAAAGCATTCATAGGAAGTGATACAATGCTTGTTGCACCTTTAACAATAGGTGAGGAGGCTATAACAGGCTCAGGTTCTGTCATAACGAAAGATGTTCCTGATAAAGCTCTGGCTATAGAAAGGGCTCCACTAAAAATAATTCCGAATTATGCAGAAAAAAGGAAAAGGAAGGCAGGAAAGGATGATAAATAGATTTAAAGTATTGATTTTAACAGTTCTTTTTTTAAGTTTTGCTAATTTAGCTATGGCAGATGAAAATACAAATAAAGACTTGAAATTAGTAGATAGGATTGTTTTACTTGTAAACGGTGAGCCAGTTTTACAGTCAGAAGTAGAGTTTGCAAAAACATGGTTCAAAACTAACGATACAAAAGAAGCAGTTAACCAGCTTATAGATCTGATGCTGATTTCACAACAGGCTAAAAGATTAGGAATAATTGTTACAAATAGGGAAGTTCAGGAAGCAATAAAAAGAATTATTCAAGCAAATAAAATGAAAAACCAGAAAGAGTTCAAAGAGTATCTTACACAGCAAGGAATTGCATATTCAGAATTTAAAAATTTTGTAAAAATGGAACTTCTCAAAAGTAAATTTATACAGCTCTATCTTACTCCTAAGTTATTGAAAGGAATAAAAGAAGGAAAATTAGAGAAAGTTAGAACAGTAAGAATTATATTTTTAGATAAATTGAAACCAAATTACTATGACAGACTTAGAACATTAAAAAAAGTTTTAAACAAAAATAATTTTGCAGAAATGGCAAAGAAATTTTCAGATGATGAGTTTACAAAAGAAGAAGGTGGATTGTTGGGTAATGTTAAAAAGGGAGATCTTGTTAAACTTTTAGATGACGTTGTCTGGAAACATAAAGTTAGTGAACTATTTGAACTTCCAACAGATAAAGGGACATATTTTATCTACATAGAAAAAGAAAAAGAGATAATGGTTCCAAGCTCAAAACTTGATAAAGCATTTTTAAAGAAATTAGAAAAAGAATACAAAATGTATGTAAAAAAATTAAGACAGAATGCCTACATAGAATATCTTGATAAATCATTAAGGTAAGAGGGTAAGAATGATTAAAGAATACATAAAAAAATTAGTAGAAAAACAGAATTTATCTCAAGAAGAAGTTAAAGACCTTTTTTATCACCTAATGGAAGGAAATGCTACAGACGCTCAAATAGGGGCAGTTTTAACAGCCCTTAGAATGAAAGGTGAGACAGTTGAAGAAATTTCCTCTGCAGCAGAAGTTATGAGACAAAAGGCGGTAAAAGTCCCTGTCAAAGATAAATCAAAGCTGATAGATACCTGTGGAACAGGTGGAGATAAAGTTAATACGTTCAACGTGTCAACAATAACAGCATTTGTGGTTGCAGGGGCAGGGGCAAGAGTTGCAAAGCATGGAAACCGTTCAGTTTCCTCCAAATGTGGCAGTGCTGATATTATGGAAGCATTAGGTATAAAAATAGATTTACCACCTGAAAAAGTTGCAGAAGCAATTGAAAAAATAGGACTTGGATTTTTATTTGCTCCAATTTATCATCCAGCTATGAAAAATGTGATAAAGCAAAGAAGAGAATTAGGTATAAGAACTATATTTAACATATTAGGGCCATTGTCTAATCCAGCAGATGCAAAATTTCAGCTAATGGGAGTCTATGATAAAGATTTAGTTGAGCCATTGGCAAAAGTTTTATTAAATTTAGGAATAAAAAGAGCATTTGTAGTTCACGGAATGGAAGGATTGGATGAAGTTTCCATCACAACAGAAACTGTTGTTGCAGAGCTTGATGAACAGGATGTGTCTATCTATAAAGTAAAGCCAGAAGACGTTGGACTAAGATCTGCATCTTTATCAGATATAGAAGGTGGAGATCTTGAATACAATAAAAAAATTGCACTGGATATATTACAAGGAAAAGATAACTCTGCAAAGACAGATTTTGTAGCACTAAATGCAGGATTTGCTTTAAAAGCAGTTGGATTAGTGGAAAATGTTAAAGAAGGTGTGCAACTGGCAAAAGATACCATATATTCTAAAAAGGCATATGAAATTTTAGAAAAATTAAGAAATTTCTCATAAGGAGGGGAACAATATGGAACATGTAGTGGTTGGAAATATCAGATTTATTAAACCTGTAATAGAAAAGGTTATAGATGTTTATTATTTAATAGATGAGGATGGTAAAGAAGTATTAAAACACGATTTTTTCCTCTTAACATATGAAGAAATGGATAAAACATCTGAACAGCTTATACAGGAAAAGAAAATAAGAGAACAGAATCCAAAGTTAATGATCATCGATGAAACAATCACGGTAAATTTCGGTGACGAAGAGATAGAAAAACATTATGACACAATTATAGAGTTTGATAAGAACTGGATAGAAACTAAAAATCCTGATAAAGAAAATTTTGAGCAATGGTTAGTCGAATTTGTTGATGAAGTTGTCTTTTTAGAAGGCAAATAACTATTGACATAATAAAGGTATAAATATATAATTTTTATCTGTTTTGAGTCGCTAGCTCAGTCGGTAGAGCACCGGTCTTTTAAACCGGTGGTCCCGGGTTCGATCCCCGGGCGACTCATACTTGCCCCCGTCGTCTAGCCAGGCCTAGGACACCGGCCTTTCACGCCG
>JALVEZ010000082.1 GCA_027030405.1 Hydrogenothermaceae bacterium
GCTGCATACACGCTCCCTCCAACACCAATGGCAAGAATAGAAATCGCCGCTAAAGATTTTTTGAACATAATTATACCTCCTTCGTTAAATTTATATGAGTTTACGTTTATAGTTTTATATATATTTTTATATTGTTATAATTCCAAGGATATCAAAAAAAATAAGAATTGTAAAGAATTTAAAACAAATGGATAATCCAAAGATAGCTAAAAGATTAATAAAATAAAAATTATGAGAAGGAAAAATTATGAGAAGGAAAGGAAAACCAAGGAAATATCAAAAGAATATAAGATATTAAGAATACGACTTTAATTAGTATTAAAAAATTTGAATTAGAACATATTAAAAAAGAGTTAGGTTCTATAAAACCTACTCCTTATTTTCTTTAACCTAAAACAGAATGAACAACTTTTACAACTAATATTCCTACAAAGAAAAGATATAAGAATATTATAAGTGCAGAGTATATAGGTTTCATACCAACGCCTTTGACTTTGTTGATGTTAGTTTCTATTCCCATGGCACCCATTGCTACTGTAAGTAAAAATGTATCGATAACATTTATATAATGAACGGTATTTGTAGGAATTATATTTAAAGAATTTACACCAACCATCGCTATAAAACCAAAAACAAACCATGGAATAGGAATATCTCTTAGAGTAACTCCAGCACCATGTGTTGCATGTTTTTTAGCAAGGAAAATACTTAATACGATTAGAAGAGGTGCAAGCATCATAACCCTTGTAAGTTTTGCAATTGTAGCAGTATTCCCAGCATCAACAGAAACAGCAAAACCTGCGGCGACTACCTGAGCAACTTCGTGAACAGTGGCTCCTGTCCATATTCCGTAAGTGATATCATTAAAGTCTAGTAATAAACCAGCCTTGTAAACAATAGGATAAATAAACATTGCAGTTGTTCCAAATATTGTAACAGTTGCTACAGCCATAGCTGCGTGGTGCATTTCTGCTTTTACGACTGGAGCAGTTGCAAGAACTGCAGAAGCACCGCATATAGAACTACCAGAAGCTATTAAATAGCTCATCTGACTGTCTAATCCAAATATTTTTCTTGAGACCCAGACTCCCAATAAAAATGTAGAAACAAGCATTATTGTGTCTACAACCAATCCTTCTAAACCAACTTCTGCCACATTTTGAAATGTAAGCCTGAATCCTAAAAATATAATTGCAAGTCTTAATATCTTTTTTAAAGAAAAAATGATCCCTGGCTTAAAAACTTCAGGGAATTTTACAATATTTCCGATTATTACACCTAAAATGATAGATATGATCAATGGGCTAAAGTTTACAGTTGATTTTACAATTTCTAATTTAGATACAAAAATAGATACAATAGCAAGTGTAACCGTAACAGCAATACCAGGAAGCAGTTTTGTCATTTTGTTCCCTCAGATTTTATTTTTAAAGAATATTATAATTCAATTATTATTCGAATATAAAATTGAGAAAATATATACTGATATTTATTATCATAATTTGAATTAGTTTACTGATAAGACTTTGATTTATTTATACTTTTTCAAAAACTCTTTAAGTTCTTCTCTTTTATTAGTTACGACGAATACTTCCTGAACAGTTGAACCTTTTTTTAATAAGAGTTTTGCACCTGCTTCTGTATCGTACTGGTATTTAAGTCTAATATTTCCAGGCATTCCTTTTGGTGTGGTTGTTATTCTTGCAGGAATAATTGAGTCTACAAGCCCGTGTTTTACAAGTTCTTGAAGAACTTTTTCTCCGCCTTCTATTATGTGGTGTTCTTTTTTAATTCCCTTTTTTCGGTATTTCATCTTATTCTCGGAAACTTTATTAAAAGAAAAACGGGAAAAATTTTCCCGTTTAAAAAGGTTTTTCAGGAACAGATTCCCAATCTTTTAAAAATCTTTCAAGTCCGATATCTGTTAAAGGATGTTTTGCAAGTTGAGCTATTACTTTATAAGGTATAGTTGCAATATCTGCACCGATCATAGCAGCTTCGTATACATGGATAGGATGTCTTACGCTTGCCACTAAGATTTCTGTTTCAAATCCGTAGTTATCTTTTATTGTTTTAATCTGACTTATTAATTCCATTCCTTCGTGTCCAATATCATCTAATCTTCCGACAAATGGTGAAAGCATTGTTGCTCCTGCTTTCATTGCCAATAAAGCCTGATTAGGTGAGAAACATAATGTAACATTTGTCTTAATACCTTGAGTTTCAAAGTGACGAACTGCTTTTATACCATCTACCGTTAAAGGTATTTTTATTACAACATTTTCACCAAATTTTGCCAGATATTCACCTTCTTTTATCATTCCTTCTGTATCTGTGCTTGCAACTTCTAAGCTTACAGGTTTGTCAGGAACTTCAGCTAATATTTCTTCCACAACTTTCATAAAAGGTTTTCCAGTTTTTGCTATAAGTGTTGGGTTTGTTGTAACACCGTCTAAAAGACCAAGTTCATTTGCAGCTTTAATTTCCTCAATATCAGCAGTATCAATGAAAAATTTCATTTACTTACCTCCGTATAAATTTTTTACTTTTTCGTATTGTGAGGTGAATCTCGTTCTTATCCATTTAGGATCTAAAAATTCAATTGGATGAACTTCTAATCCCTGAACTAAAACACCAAAATGAAGATGATCACCTTTAGCAAGTCCTGTTGTATCAGTTCTTCCTATTATTTTTTGTTTATCTACCTGTTCTCCTTCATTTACATAAATTTCGCTTAAATGGGAGTAAAGTGTGAAAATACCAAGCCCGTGTTCAATAATCACAGAGTTTCCGTATATCCCTAAAAATCCTGTGAAAGCCACAATTCCGTTATTTGCAGCATTTACTGGTGCATTTTTGATAGATGCAAAGTCCATTCCTTTATGATAAGCGTCTGCACCTTTTATTATTCTTCCTTTGTATCTATATTTTCTGTAATCTGCAAAACCACCTAACATTTTTGAATTCTTTAACTGCTTGAAAGCCCCTCTGAACATAGGTTCTACATGTGTAACATTTCTTGTGATTTCATGGATTTGCTGTTCATTTCTTTTTCTAACTTCAACATTTACATATCTGAAAAGTTCTGCAGGATCCTGAATATCTTTATCAGATAAAGGTTTTACTTTTGTTTCAATGAAGTCTCTTGAGATGTTAATAATTGAGCGTTTATATCTTATTCTTTTGAAGTAGTAATTAATGGAGTTAGATGTCTTATTTCCAGCTTTATCCTCTGCATAGACAATAATGGCCTTTTTTCTTTTCCAGTAGTACGGATAAGCAAATGAACAAACATAAATGTTAGAATCAGAGAAAAGACCGTTGAAACATTTGTACTCCAAATCGCCAACTGTAACGCCTGTTTTAACAACATCAGGAGCCACTCTTATAAATATAAAACCTGCTCCACCGTTTATAACAGAAGCAGGTGAAGATAGTATACTTATGGAAGGAGGAGAAAGATCGATGTTAACTTCTTTGACAACTTCAGCTTTATTGTGGAGCATAGATTTATCTACTGCAATAACAACTAATTTTGCTTTACCTTCCCTTAATCCTAAAGTTCTTGATCTTATTTCAACTTCATAATCTTTTGTTTTTAGATTTGCAGGAATGTTTTCATCTTTTAACAAATTAATATTTTTATTATTTTGGATTAGATAAACCTCAACTTTTTCAAGCCCTGGTTTGTCATCAGATACTTTTAAAAGGACTTTAGTTCTTGCACCGATAAAATTAGGTTCTTTTTCAAATTTTACAGTTGGTTCTGTAAAGTTGATAGTTCCTTTAAAATAAAAATAACCGAAAATTCCTAAGCCAATAATTAATAAGAACAGTATAAATTTACCTTTC
>JALVEZ010000083.1 GCA_027030405.1 Hydrogenothermaceae bacterium
TTTCATTCAGTTTAAAAATTTCTGTGTTATCTAATATTACCGTCCCTTCCGTTGGGATATCGATGCCACCTAATATATGTAAAAATGTACTTTTCCCTGAACCTGAAGGCCCCATTATGGCAACCATATCACCTTGCTTTATCTGAACAGATATACCTTTTAAGGCTTCTACCTTATCTCCTTCTGTATAAAAAACCTTTCTCACATTTCTTGTTTCAACTATGAATTCCACTATGTTTTTCCTCTAAATATACTTCTAGAAAAATATTATCCTGGTTTATATATTTTATGACTTTGCCTTTTAAGAACAGTTTTTCTTTTAGAATTCCCATAAGAAAAGGAGAAATAGTTTTTCTTAAATATCCTAATTTTTGAGCATTTTTATCTACAACAATAACAGCATTTGAATCGTGTTCATTATCACTTTCCCACATTAGATATATCTCTTTACTTTCTATATTTGGAGTTTCAAATCTATAAGAGTTATATTTAAAACCAACTAAATGTGTGCTAAATGTTTTGTTGTTTTTAAAAAATTCATTTGCAATTTTATTTATTATTTCTTTAGGGAAAATTTTTATTTCTTCATTAAAACTTCCTAACTCTATTTCCACAATAAAATTTTGATATATCAAATCGTCAAAATGAGATTTTACTGCTCGTAATAACCATACATTGTAAAGTTCAGGGTATTTTTCAGAGATTAGATAAAAGTATTTTTTATGAATCAATGTGTAAACTTTTGCAAGTTTAACTAATTTAAAAAAACCGAATTTCATTTCTTTATTTTCAACAGAAATCTCTATGCTTTGGTCAAAATAGCTAAATTTGAAAGTTCCTTTAAGCTCTATTTCTGGTTTTAGTATCGGCTCAAATGAATCTCCATATTCATCAAATGAGAAATAAAACTCTTCGTCATTTATCTTTATCTTTACCTTTAAATAATCTAAAGGACATACATACAAAAAGATATCATCGCTCATTTCTAACTCTTCTATATCCTTTAAGCTATCAATGGCTTTCTTGTATTCTTTTCTATCAAACCTAAATTCTGGAAAATCTTTAAATTCTTCATTTGGAGTATGTATATTCCAATTCTTCCATATCACTTCATTATCCGTAAACTCAATATCAATACTTAAACCCCAGCACATATACTCTCCGCAACTTGCACAACAGAATAAATAAATATTTTTCTTTTCTTTTTCTCCATTGTGATTCCAAAGTTCAGAATAGTAGTACTCATTATTAAAAGGAGCAAATTCATCATATAAAGTAAAACCTACAAGATCGTGATTTTTTTCCAATTCATATATCAAAATTAATTTCAGTAAATTTTTGTCGTTAATATAAATATCAACTAAATCTTCTTTTACCATCAAAATATCTAAATCAACTAAACTTTTAACCAAAGACATATTTGCCTTTTTAAAAGACAGCTTATCCATTATTTATACCTTAATACATTTTGATATAAACTCTAATTTTGCCAGATTGTCTATTATCAAAGTATTCTACCTAATAGTTTTCTATTTCTTTTTATTATAACCTGAGTTATTAGCTATAAAATTAAATAATTAATTAGATTATTGGAACTAAAAAGCTGTTAAAATTTTCTTAGTATCTTTTTGAAAAGGAAATTATATTATCCATATTTATTAAACTTTTAGACTATTAGGATGAGAATTAAAAAAAATAAATTTTAAAAAGGGAAAAAGCTATGGCAAATAAGAAGGAAAGTTTAGAATCTTTTGAGCAAAAATTATGGAAAGCGGCAGACAAATTAAGAAAAAACATTGACGCTGCAGAGTATAAACATGTAGTTCTTGGACTGATATTTTTGAGATATATTTCGGAGGCTTTTGAGGATTTATACCAAAAACTGAAAAAAGGCAAAGGAGAATACGCAGGAGCAGACCCTGAAGACAGGGATGAATATATTGCAGAAAATGTTTTTTACGTTCCACCTGAAGCAAGATGGGATTATCTAAAAGCAAATGCCAAAAATCCAGAAATTGGAAAAATTATAGATAAAGCAATGGAGCTTATAGAAAAAGAAAACCCATCTTTAAAAGGAGTATTGCCAAAAGTTTACGCAAGAGGGAATATTGACCCTATAAGTCTTGGAGGATTGATTGACCTTTTTAGTAATATTACCTTTGATGAAGCAAAAGAGAAAAGCTCGGATATTTTAGGACATGTTTTTGAATATTTTTTAGGGCAGTTTGCTCTTGCTGAAGGTAAGAAGGGAGGGCAGTTCTACACACCAAGAAGTGTTGTTGAGCTTTTAGTTGAAATGCTTGAGCCTTATAAAGGAAGGGTTTTTGACCCTTGTTGTGGTAGTGGAGGTATGTTTGTTCAGTCTGAAAAGTTTGTTTTAGCACATCAGGGAAAAATCAATGATATTTCTATCTACGGACAAGAAAGCAATCAAACAACATGGCGACTGTGTAAAATGAATCTTGCTATTAGAGGTATTGATTCATCACAGGTTAAATGGAATCCTGAAGGCTCATTTTTAAACGACGCTCACAAAGATTTAAAGGCAGATTTTGTAATTGCGAATCCACCTTTTAATGATAGTGATTGGAGTGGAGAACTTTTAAGAAACGATGTTAGATGGAAATATGGAGTTCCACCTGTTGGAAACGCAAATTATGCGTGGATACAGCATTTTATTTTTCATCTTGCACCGCACGGAAAGGCTGGTTTTGTTTTGGCAAAAGGAGCTTTAACTACAAAACAGATAGCAGAGTATGAAATCAGAAAAAATATGATTGAAGATGATATTGTTGATTGTATTGTAAATCTGCCTTCAAAACTTTTCTTAAATACTCAAATACCAGCTTCTTTATGGTTTTTAAGAAAAAACAAAGATACGAGAAAAGGGCAAATCCTTTTTATTGACGCAAGGGATATGGGACAGCTTATAAACAGAAGACAAAGGATTTTAACAGAAGAAGATATTAGAAAAATTGCTGATACTTACCATAAATGGCAAAGGGAAAATGAAAATTATGAGGATATAAAAGGGTTTTGTAAATCTGTTAGTATTGAAGAGGTTAAAGAGCTTGACTATGTATTAACACCCGGAAGGTATGTTGGACTTCCAGAAGAAGAAGAAGATTTTAATTTCGAAGAAAAGTTTACAAAGCTAAAAGCTGAATTTTTAGAGCAGTTAAAAGAGGAAGAAAGATTAAACAAACTTATACTAGAAAATCTTGGAAAAATAGAGATGAAGGATGAATTCTGAATTATGAAGTGTGAAGGATGAAGGGCGAAGGGTGAAAAATATGGAAAGTGGAAATCAGTTGGTTATTTTTGAGGATAGGGATAAAAAGATAGAGGTTCAGCTTAAAGAAGAAACGATTTGGTTAAGTTTAAACCAAATCGCATATCTATTTGATGTTCAAAAGGCTGCCATATCTAAACATATTAAAAATATTTTTGAGACAGGAGAGTTAAACCCAAGTTCAACTGTTTCCATTTTGGAAACAGTTCAATTAGAAGGAAATAGAAAAGTAAAGATAAAAATAACTTATTACAATCTTGATGTAATCATTGCTGTTGGCTACCGTGTAAATTCTAAAAAAGCAACTCAATTTAGAATTTGGGCAACTAATGTTTTGAAAAACTATTTGATAAAAGGTTATGCAATAAATGAAAAAAGGCTAACCAAAGAAAAATTAAAAGAGCTTGAAATTATATCTTGTAGCGGCAAGCCCGCCAGAACAGAAAGAACAACTTGTAAAGTTGATAATGAATTTTATATCGTTTGAAGGGTGAAGGAAGGATGAAGCTATGTAAGGATGAATTATGAAGGATGAAAAAGAGTTCATTAAGGAAATAGAAAGAGATAAATGGAAGTCTGTAAAAGATTTAGAAAAAGAAAAAGCAAAATTAAAAAATGCTGTTAAAAATAAGTATAAAAAGAAAATAAAATGGAGAAATATTTAGGTATGAGTAAAGAAATAATACACATAGAGGATATTAAAGCTAAAATTTACACCATAAGAGGTGTCCAAGTTATGCTTGATAGTGATTTAGCAAAGCTCTATGGTGTAGAAGTTAGGGTCTTAAACCAAGCAGTAAAAAGGAATAAAGAAAGGTTTCCTGAGGATTTTATGTTTCAACTTACAAATGAGGAATACGATCTTTTAAGATCACAATTTGTGATCTTAGAAAATGGTCGTGGTAAACACAGAAAATACTTACCTTATGCCTTTACTGAGCAAGGCGTAGCAATGCTATCTGCCGTGCTTAGAAGCAAAACAGCTATAGATGTCAGTATAAAGATTATGAAAGCATTTGTTGCTATGAGGAAATTTATTATAAAAAATGCTGAAATATTTTCCAGATTAGAAAAAGTAGAATACAAATTAATTGAACATGATAAAAAATTTGAAGCCTTATTCAACGCATTGGATAGCAATGAAGAAGTTCCGACACAAGGAATATTTTTTGATGGACAGATTTTTGATGCTTATAAGTTTGTTTGCGATTTAATCCGTTCAGCAAAAAAATCTATAGTTTTGATAGACAACTATATTGATGAAAGTGTATTTACCTTATTAACTAAGAGAAATACTAAAGTAAAAGCTATTATATATGTTGGAAAAATAACAAAACAACTTGAATTAGATTTAGAAAAACATAATGCACAATATCTTCCTATTGAAGTAAGAAAATTAAAAAATATTCATGATAGATTTTTGATAATAGATGACAAAGATGTTTATCATATCGGAGCTTCTTTAAAGGATTTGGGTAAAAAAGTATTTGCATTTTCAAAAATGGAAAAAGAAGGTTTGAAAATTTTGGAAAGAATAAAAATGAAGGATGAAGTATGAATTATGAACTGTGAAGGGTGAAATGGAGGAGTTTTGATGAATGAGAGAATACCTGAGGGGTGGAAAAGGGTTAAGTTTACAGATGTTGCTGAAATAATTAGTGGTGGAACACCATCAAAAAAAGTTAAAGAATATTGGAATGGAGATATAGATTGGCTTACTGTAAATGATTTCAATAATGGCTTAAAATTTGTGAGAGAAGCAAAAGAAAAGATAACACAGTTAGGACTAAAAAATAGTAGCACCAAAATCTTAAAAAAAGGACAAATAATTATATCAGCAAGAGGAACTGTTGGTGTTATCGCTATGCTAGATAAAGATATGGCTTTTAATCAATCCAATTATGGAATTAATGCAAAAGAAGGCTTATCTATAAATAACTTTTTATATTATCTTCTTAAATATAAAATATATGAATTGAAAAGAGCTTCATATGGTGCTGTTTTTGATACTATCACTAAATCTACATTTGAAAACCTTGAAATCCTTATCCCTGAAGCTTTAAACGAACAAAAAGCTATTGCAGGGGTGTTGTCAAGTATTGATGACAAAATAGACCTGCTTCACCGCCAAAACAAAACCCTTGAAGAAATGGCACAAACTCTTTTTAGAAAGTGGTTTATAGAAGAAGCCAAAGAGGATTGGAAGGAACAGCCACTTAGTTCAATAGCAACATTTTTAAATGGTTTGGCTTGCCAGAAATTTCCTCCTAAAAATGAAACGGACAGACTTCCAGTATTAAAGATAAAAGAACTGAGAAACGGAATTTCAAAAGATTGCGATTGGGCAACAAATGAAGTAAGCCCAGAATACATAGTTAAAAATGGAGATGTTATTTTTTCTTGGTCAGCTTCATTAATAGTAAAAATTTGGGATGGTGAAACTTGTGTCCTAAATCAACATTTATTCAAAGTTACTTCTGAGAAATTCCCAAAATGGTTTTATTACCTGTGGAGCAAATATCATCTTAATAAATTTATTGCAATTGCTAAGTCACAGGCTACCACAATGGGACATATAAAAAGAAAAGATTTAGACAATGCTATGGTTTTAGTTCCAAAAAATCATGAATTAGCAAATATGACTAAGAAAATACAACCGTTAATTGATAAACAAATAGAAAATTCAAAACAAATCCGCAAGTTAGAACAATTACGAGACACACTTTTACCTAAATTAATGAGTGGAAAAATAAGAGTAAAATAGTAACTTTGGAGTAAATTGTGGAAAGGCTAAAAGAAATTATTAACTTATATGGTAGATGGGAACCTCTTAATGAATATGTTGAAAGAATAGAAGCATATAAAGAATCAGATTTTAGTTTAGCTATAGAAAATATGAAAGCAATGCTTGAATCAATCGGTAAAGAAATATGTAAAACACAAGGTGTTCAAATAGAATCAACAGCAAGTATTCAATCGATTTTAAAAAAAGCATTTAAGGCAGTTGGATTTAAAAGTAGTGAAGCAGTAACTCAAATATCATCTGCATTAGCAACTATTGCTCAAAAAATTGGAGAATTAAGAAACGACGTTGGTACAATTGGTCATGGGAAAACACTTGAGGAAATTGAAAATAGAAACGATCCATTTGATGATATATCAAAAGAATTTTTTATTTCTTCTGTAGAGATAATTTCTTGTTTTTTGATTAGAAGTTTTGAAACAGAAAATCCACGAATTCATATAAAAGAAAAAATAAACTATTCTGATCAAGAAGATTTTAATAATTATTGGGATGAGCTTTATGGTGAGTTTAAAATAGGAGATTACTCTTACCTCGCAAGTGAGATACTTTATTATGTTGATTTTGACGCCTATTTATATGAGTTAGAGAATTTTAATGAAGGAAATAATCATAATGATTAAAGGTTATTATTTATAAATTTTGGAGTTTATCATGTCTAAACTTACAGAAACAAAGATTGAAAATTTTGCAATAGAGCTTTTAAAACAGCAGGGCTACGACTATCTTTTCGGTGCTGATATTGCCCCTGATGGAAAAAATCCGCTGAGAAAATCATTTGAAGATGTGATATTGTTTGATAGATTAAAAACTGCCATAAAAAACATAAATCCAGATTTACCAGAAGTCGCAGTAGAAGACGCCATAAAACAACTAACCCAAATCCACACACCAGATTTAATAGCAAATAATGAAATTTTCCATAGAATGCTAACAGAAGGGATAAAAGTTAGCTACACAAAAGATGGCATAGAAAAAGGCGATATAGTCTGGCTGATTGACTTTAAAAATCCACAAAACAACGATTTTTTAGTAGTAAATCAATTTACAGTTATTGAAAATCACAGAAACAAAAGACCAGATATAGTTATTTTCATAAATGGACTACCACTTGTTATAATGGAACTAAAAAACCCAGCAGACGAAAACGCAACATTAAAATCAGCATATAACCAGCTTCAAACCTATAAACAAACAATTCCATCACTTTTCACATACAACGAAATTTTAATCATATCAGATGGACTTGAAGCAAAAATGGGAAGCTTATCTGCTGGATACGATAGATTTATGGCTTGGAAATCTGTTGACGGCAAAAAAGAAGCTTCACATCTTGTAAGTCAGCTTGAAACATTAATAAAAGGACTTTTAAACAAAGAAACTCTCATTGATTACATAAGATTTTTTATTCTGTTTGATAAATCAAAAAAAGAAGATGAAAACGGACAAACCATAATACAAACCACAAAAAAGATAGCAGCATATCACCAATACTACGCAGTAAACAAAGCTATTAAATCAACAATAAGAGCTATTGGCAGGAATAAAAACATATTCACTTTAAAACAATCACCAGCAAGCTATAGACTACCTGATGTTAAAACGCAACCAGAAGGAGATAAAAAAGCTGGTGTTGTATGGCATACGCAAGGTTCAGGAAAATCTTTATCTATGCTTTTTTATTCAGGAAAAATCATTCAAACAATAAATAATCCAACAATAGTTGTTATCACCGATAGAAACGACCTTGACGACCAGCTTTTTGACACCTTCGCCTCTGCAAAACAGATACTCAGACAAGAACCTGTTCAAGCTCAAAGCAGAGAGCATTTAAAAGAGCTTCTCAAGGTAAATGCTGGTGGAGTAGTTTTTACTACCATTCAAAAATTTTCGCCAGAAGAAGGAAATGTTTACGAGACTTTATCAGAAAGAGATAATATCATCGTAATTGTTGATGAAGCACACAGAACCCAGTATGGATTAAAAGCAAAAGTTGATAAAGAAACAGGAGAAATAAAATATGGGTTTGCAAAATATTTAAGAGACGCACTTCCAAATGCTACATACATTGCCTTTACAGGAACACCAATTGAAAAAACAGACAGAAACACGCCAGCAGTATTTGGAAACTACATTGATATTTACGACATAGCAAACGCAGTAGAAGATGGGGCAACTGTTCCAATCTATTATGAAAGCAGACTTGTAAAAATCAACTTAACAGAAGAAGGGAAAAAGTTAATAAAAGAATACGAAGAAGAGCTTGACGAAAAAGGACTTTCAGAAATAGAAAAAGTTAGAACAAAATGGGCAAAACTTGAAGCCCTCATCGGAGCAAAACCAAGGATTAAAGAGATAGCAAACGACATAGTCAATCATTTCGAAAAACGCCTTGAAGTTATGGACGGTAAAGGTATGATTGTTGCCATGTCAAGAAGAATAGCTGTTAACCTTTATAATGAAATCATAAATTTACGCCCAGATTGGCATAGTGAAGATCTAAAGAAAGGAAAAATAAAAGTTGTTATGACAGCTTCATCTTCAGATGAACCAGAGATTGCAAAGTTTTATCTAACAAAAGAACAAAGGAGAATTCTTGCAGATAGATTTAAAGACCCAGAAGATGAGCTAAAGCTTGTCATTGTAGTTGATATGTGGCTGACAGGCTTTGATGTGCCTTGTTTACACACAATGTATATTGATAAGCCGATGAAAGGACATACCCTAATGCAGGCAATCGCAAGGGTAAACAGGGTTTATAAAGACAAAACAGGTGGACTTATAGTTGATTATATCGGTATAGCCTCAGATTTAAAAGAGGCTTTGTCGTTTTATGCTGAAAGTGGAGGGAAGGGAGAACCTGCAAAACTTCAAGAAGAAGCAGTTAAAATTATGCTTGAAAAATTTGAAGTTGTGAAAGATATGTTTTATGGCTTTGATTACAAACGATATTTCAGTGCGGATACTTCTCAAAAACTTAATATAATCCTTGAAGCAGAAGATTTTATACTTGGACTTGAAAACGGTAAAAAAAGATACATTGACGCTGTAACATCTCTTTCAAAAGCCTTTGCCATAGCCGTTCCCCATCCAAAAGCTATGGAGATAAAAGAAGAAGTTGCTTTCTTTCAGGCAGTAAAATCAAGACTTATAAAGTTTAGTAGAAATGACAATGAAAGCACAGTAGAAGACTACGAAACTGCAATAAAACAGATTGTAGATAAAGCCGTTGTTTCTAATGGAGTTATTGATATATTTGACGCCGCTGGAATAAAAAAACCAGATATTTCTATACTATCAGATGAGTTTTTAGAAGAAATAAAAGGGATGAAATACAAAAATTTGGCAATTGAAACACTGAAAAAACTTATAAATGATGAGATTAAAGGTAGAATGAAAACGAATATAGTTAAAAGTAAATCTCTTCAAGAAACACTTGAAGAACTAATAAGGAAATACAACAATAAGCTTTTAACAGCCGCCGAAGTAATAGATGAGCTTATAAAACTTGCAAAAGAGATTAAAGAGAGTGAAAAAGAGCCTGAGGAGATGGGACTTTCAGAATATGAGTATGCCTTTTACTGTGCTGTTGCGGATAACGAAAGTGCAAAAGAGCTGATGGGGAAAGATAAACTTAAAGAGCTTGCAACTGTTTTATTTCAAAAAGTGAGAGAAAATACAACTATTGACTGGGCTATTAGAGAAAGTGCCAGAGCAAAACTAAAAGTTATAATAAAAAGAACATTAAGGCAATTTGGATACCCACCAGATATGCAAAAGCTTGCAACAGAAACTGTTTTAAAACAGGCAGAATCTTTGGCTAATGAATTAATCAACAACGGAAATTAATGATTATTTGATAGCTTATCCATTATTCATACCTTAACACATCTGCTGGGATTTCTTTGGAGGCTATGTAAGAAGGGAAGATTGATGAGATGAAGCATATAAGAAGTGTAGAAACAAAAACTGCCACAGTATCCCATACAGAAATTTTTAAAGGAAGATATTCGATAGGATAAACTTCTGGATTAAGTTTTATCAGATGGTACGTATCAACAAAATGTATAACTGTAAGGCCTATAACAGTTCCAATAATTGCTCCTGAAATCCCTATAATCATTCCCTGCCATAAAAAGACTTTAAGGATAAATTTACTATCTGCTCCTATCGTTTTAAGGATAGCGATATCTTTTCTTTTTTCTCTGGCTTTTGTAACAAGAAGACTTGATATATTAAATGATGCGACAAGTACAATAAGAGCTATAACAAGGAACATTCCTAACTTTTCCAGCTGTAAAGCCTGAAATAGACTTCTGTTCATATCTATCCAGCTTCTTACAATATAATTGGAAGGCAGGATCTGTATAATTTTTTCTTTGATTTCATCAACGTTGTAAGGATCAGAAACTTTTACCTGAACACCAGTGACACTATTTTTCATATCAAAAAATTTCTGTGCAGATTGAAGATTCATTTCTACAAAAGTAGAGTCAACCTCGTATAAACCAAAAGAAATCACACCTGCAATATAAACTTTTTTCATTTTTGGAACTATACCTATTGGCGTTTTTTTACCGAAAGGTGAGATTATATTTATACTATCACCAACCCATACACCTAATGAGACTGCTGCATCTTTCCCGATGATGACACTATTATCATCTTTTATAAGATCAAAATCACCTGCAAGAAGCTTTTTATCAGTTGACATAACTTCTTTGTCTTTTTCTGGATCAACACCTCTAATAACGACAGGAATTACATAACTACCTTTTGAAGCAAGTGCATTAGAATATATAAAAGGTTCAGACGCAATAATATCAGGAATATTAGACAAGTATTTATTCTGAACTTCCTGATAATCTTCAAAATTTCCACCAATTTTCATAATGATTAAATGGGGAGTTGTTTGTAGCAATTTTTCTTTTATTCCATATAAAAATCCACTCATCACTGATAGGGTTATTAAAAGTGCAGAAACACCTACTATAATGCCTAAAAGAGATATGATTGACATAAATGAAAGTGCTTTTGAACGTATAGAAATAAGATATCTTAATGCTACTTTTATATAAAGAGCCATAAAACCTCGTAATTATTTTATTTTAAAGCATTAATTATAAGTAATTTATTGAAAAATTAAAACAATCGAATATAATTAGTGTCAAGTAGTGTCAACTTTACATTATGAAAATAAGATTATTTATAATAAACAATGGAGGTGCTCCATGAGAGGTTATTTCAAAATCCTATCATTATTTTTCATTCTCATCAGTTCTATTATCTTTTCAGGATGTGCAGGAATTGAAACAACATCGGTAAAAACCACAGAAAAAAATCTGAATGAAGCGGTTAAGTATCAGGGGCCAAAAGCGAGAATTGCAGTTGCTTCTTTTGAATGTAAAGCGGCTAAATGTTATGGTCAGATCGGTGATGGTATCAGAGATATGTTAGTTGATGCCCTTGTTAAATCAGGAAAGTTCATCGTACTTGAAAGAGGAGAAGGTTTAAGTGCCATTCAGGAAGAGATGAGATTATCTGAATCAGGATATGTTCAGCCTGGAAAAGCTCCACAAAAAGGATTAATGGAAGGTGCTGATATCTTAGTTGTTGGTTCTATTGTCGCATTTGAGCCTGAAGCAGGTGGTTTAAAAGGAACTGTCGGCGGTTTATTAAAAAGTGTTCCTTTGATAGGTGGGGTTTCTGCAGGAATGAAAGAGGCATATATCGCTTTAAATTTAAGACTGATTGATGTTAGAACAGGAAGAATAATTAACTCAACAATAGTAGAAGGTAAAGCATCAAGTTTTAACGTAGGTGCTATTTTAGGTGGAATTCTTCATATTCCTTTAGGTGTAGGACTATCTCAATATAAAAACACACCAATGGAAAAAGCTATTATGGTTATGTTAAATGAAGCAGTTAAGAAAATTTCAGAACTTGTTCCTGAAGAATACTACAGATACTCAGACACAGGAAAACCTATAAAACCATTACCTGCCCAAACAACGCAAAAGCAACAGGTAGCTTCGCAAACTTCTCAACCTCAACCTGTTCAAACAACACAACCAATTTCCCAACCTGCACCAGTTCAAAAACAATATACGGGAATTGAAGGCCCATGGCATGGTGTATATAAAGGAAGAATGGGAAGCGGTGAATGGTCATGGGTTATAACAAGAGCACCAGATGGAACATACAGAGGAGTGTTAAATACTTCTGGCTCTTATCCTGGAAGAGGAATACCTATAACAATAAAAATAGATGGAAATAAAATATCAATAGGTTGGGTTGCAGGTGCACCTGTAATTGGAGCTGTGGCAGTTACGTTTAATGGAGTAGTTGAAGGAAATAAAATGCATGGAACATGGGCATTTTCAAATGGAATGGACAGTGGAACTTGGGAAGGTTATAAAGGCGCAACGGCTTTAACACCACAACCAGTTCAATAATAATAAGCCTCCCTTCGGGAGGCTTATCATTGTAATATTTAATTTTTAACATATCCTTTTCTATATGAATAGAAAATTTTTAGGAATTGTTTTTTTAATCTTTACAACTTTTCATATTCTCAATGCTCTTGAGTTAGGAGTTGAGGTAGGTACTACAGAGCTAAACTTCGGTAATGATAAAAGATATATCTATAACACGTCTAATATCTACTTCAATCACTTTTTCAAACTTTATAAAAGAAATAAAGTCGGTTTTTCTGGAAATTTTGTTTACGGTTCTAATCCTACAAACAGTTACGTGGACTCATACAAAAGTTTTGAAGGAAATGTTGTATTTGTTATCAATCTGAAATCTTACATAGGAACGCCAGACTATTTTTATCTTTCAAGCTATGTTAATCCAAACAGATTGGAAACTGGAAGAATTGATCTTTATTTAAGTGGGGGAGTTTCTTTAAATCAGATAGATACCGATGCTGGAGATGTGAACAACATAGGTTATCAATCAACTGTAGGAATAAACTGGTTTTACATACAAAATTTAGGAATCGGGATGTTCTACACATTTAAATGGATAAATGAACATCCCGTTAAAAATATTCAGTATTTTTCATTTAATATGATCGGCGAGTTTTAATCACTGTTTTGATTTTTCTTT
>JALVEZ010000084.1 GCA_027030405.1 Hydrogenothermaceae bacterium
ATGAAGACAGATTTATATTTAGTTTTACTTTTTCAAAAAATTCAGGAAGTTTTTTCTTTTCTTCCTTTTGAGTAAGGTCAGACATCTTTATATTACTTCTTCCTGTTACGTATATGTCTCCTTTCAGTAAGCTTTCTTTATCTGTTCCTTTTGCTTCGAGTTTTGCATTCAAGTTTCCTACGAATAGATTGTTATATCTTACGGGAAGCATTTCCGTGTCAAATTTAAATTCAAAATTTAAAGGTCTTGTATTCGCTGAACCTTTCAGAGTTACATAATTTTCTCCGTATAAAGTGCTTTTGGTAATACCATCTAAATCTATAACGAATTTTTTTCTGTAGTTTAGATAAGCCTTTTTAAAATCAACAAATCCTTCTATATATGGTGTGTAAAGTTTAAGATTTTTGGAGTCTATGTTTATCTCTATGCTTTTAAACAGGTTATAAATAGAATCATCAAATGAGATATTATAATTCAGTTCACCGTCAAGGGAAATCACCTGTATGATCTCTGGAATAATCGTTTTATTTATTATTCCATTTGTAAGAAATGATAAATGTTTTGTTTTGTAATCATACTTTAAATTGTGGAGTATTCCTGAAAAAATTCCATTGTATTTTAAATTTTCAACTGAAAAAATTGTATCAATCATATCAATATTTAAATTCTGAGTTTCAAAATATTTTATAAACTCTTCTTTTAGTAAAAGCTGTGAAGCATAAATTTTTGCCGTCAGAGGTTTATCTTTTCTGTAAAAGAGTTTAAAAGAAAAATCATCTACATTGACCTGTGTATTTTTACCTAAGAGTTTTAGTAGTTGTCCGAATTTAAAGTTTATATTATCTGTAAATGTATGAAAATCAAATCCGTTGTCTAAAACATCTATTGTGTAGGTCAAATTAAAATCTGATAAACGTTGTTTATCAAAATATACTTTATTATTGGATACTCCTCCAATTTTTTTAAATGTTCCTTCTATTAATGTTTCTGATTTCAGATCTATTCCTTTTTTCTTCTGGAACTGTGCATTTATGATTCCTGAGATCCTTTTTGAATTCAGATTTATCATCATATTTGTTTTTATTTCTGCAGTGTCTAAATGATCATAACCTTCTATTTTAGCTTTGATTAATCCTAATTTATTTGATAATTCGAAAAATCCTTTCATTTTATCGAATGTTTGTCCATAGGCAGTAAAATTGTATTTATAATAATCAACTTTCAGGTCTTGCTTGTCTTTTGCAATTATTCCGTGGACAGATCCGTAAACATTTTCATCAATCGGAACTAAATTGACTTCTCCTTCAGGAATATCTAAACTCACCTTCCAGTAATTTAAAAGAACCTGAATGTTAACATCACCTGTTGCTTTAAGTAGTTTTATCTTATCAAATACAGAAGGGATTAAATTTGCTAAGTATGGCTGAACATTTTGTATGTCAGAATTGTGTCCATTTATATTTAGATCAAGTTTAAAAGGCTTTAAAACAATTTTTAGATCACCTTTTAAATTGTTCTTATACTGGTATGCTGAAGCGTAAATATTCCAGTTTTGATATTTTAACTGGTAGTCTACATCAGGAATGACTATTTCTTTGTAATTTATTTTATCTGCATTTCCTGATATATCAATTCTTATATCTGGCAATTTCCCATAAATATCGCCATTTCCAGAAAAAATACCGCTAAATCCTGCTTTTTTTGTAAAAATAAGGTCGTCAATTGAAACATTATAAAAATCTATTTTTGAATCTAAGGTTTTGGATCTTACATCAAATATTCCATCCCAGTAAATCTCTTTATCTTGCTCGTCAACAACAGCTGTATAATCTAAATATTTTTCTTTTAGATCATACTTTGAGTTTATTTTTCCATTTTTAACAGCAATTCCAAATATTTTTGAATCTGATAGCTGAATATCTGTTTTTAATAGATCTTTTAGATATATATACGTTAAAATGATTTTAAATTTTCCAGTTATTGAATCGACCATCTTTTGCTGGAATTTTGATACTTCTATATTTTTTAAGATCAATGATTTCAGGTCATCTATATTTACAAAATCAGAAATAAATTGAAAATTCTTTTTATTCTCTTGATTAAAATAAAAGTTCCCTTTTAATATGTCAGTATCAATATTTCCAAAAACTTTTACATAGTTATGCTTCTGGATGTTTACCCTTGTTTTTATATCTTTCAGATAAATATTTTTGTAATTTATATTATTAATGACTATTTCATTTTCACTTTCAAAATATTTTTGTTCTTTATTTCCTTCGAAATTTGAATTAAGGTTAATCTCGGAAACAAATAACGGATAAGTTTCATCTAAACTTTTAATTTCTTTTACAAAGAGTTTATTTTCTCCTTCTAAAACATTATCAAGTGAAAATTTCAGTTTTCCAACTAAATTTGTAAGTTTTACATTTTCAGGTTGGCTTGCTTCTTTAAGATAGTAAATCAGTTGTCCCTTATTTTCTTTTTGATTGGTAGAATACACTAAAAATTTTGTTTTTATTTTTTTGAACTGAGTATCTTTAAAATTAAACCCTTCGTTATCATATATACCTTTAAAATTGTAGGAAAGATTATTTTTTAAATAACCTGAAATTTGAAACTCGGAAATTCTATCTTTTATTTTTAGGTTATCTATAAATATTTCCTCAGGATAAACGGTTAACTTTGAAGGCTGTATACTGAATTTTAAATTGCTTGTGTCATATACTGGAACTTTTTTAGGAAGTTTTAAAGATATGAGCGGTTTATTTTCTATCTTTAGGACATTTTTGTCTGTTTTTATTTTTGCATTTTTTATCTTTAGATCAAACTTATTCAGTTTTAAATCAAAATTTAAACTATTTATTTTTGAATATATATAAATGGAAATTGCATAAATTTTGTTGAAAGGTAGTTCTTTAATCCTTTTTTCTTTTTTGGTTTCCGTTGTAGTTGTTTTTTTTGGTATTTGTACATAGTTCCCGTCAAAATTATTTATATTCAAATATAAAAAAGGCTCATCTTTATATAGACCTTTCCAGTAAAAATATCCATCTACATTTTTTAGATTTAGAGTGATATTTTTTTTATTTGTGATATCTAAATAACTACAATGAATACCGTTGAAATCAAGCTGACAATCATCCTGTACGTATATTCCATAATGTTTTAAAACTACTTTGTAATTTTTTATTCCGATAAATAAAATCAGACCTAATATGAAGATGAACAAAAACGCAATGAAAAAAGAAATAAAAATTTCGCCAACTGCAAGTAGAATTTTCTTAATCATTATCTGTTTTGATTACATCCTCTTTTAATTGTAAAATTATAACAGGTTTCCTTTCGGGAGGATAAAATTATGGAAAAATCAGATGCTTATCACATTTTAAATCAGGCAATTCACAACTTTAAGAAAGAAGAGTATGACAGAGCAAGAACTTTGATCGATGAAGCGTTAACAATTGATCCCGATCTTCCAGAACTTCATTACTGGCGTGGAATTATAGAAGGAATGGATCTAAATTTAGAAAAGTTAAAAATTGCTGCTGCAGAATTTACAGAGGCAATTGACAAAAATCCAGAATACACAGATGCATATATTGAAAGAGGAAAAATTTATTTACTTAAGAAAAGATTTGACAAGGCAAAACAGGATTTTGAAAAAGCACTTCAATTGGAACCTGAGAGAAAGGAGATTTACAAATATCTTGCAGAAGTTTATATCGCAGAAGGTGATAAAGAAAAAGCATTAGAATTTATGAAAAAATCTGGAAAAGAAGAAACGACTGAGTATCTGTTAAATCTTGCGAAAATATTTTTAAACACAGGAAACTACGATGAAGCATTATCTTTAGTTGAGAAGGTTGAGCAAAAAGAAGGACAGAACATAGATACAATAGAGCTGAAAGCCAAAATTTTTGAAGGGAAAAAAGAGTATCAAAAGGCTGTCGATTATTATAAACTTGCAGCAGAACTGAAGCCTACACAGGAAGAGTATTTCATAAAAATTACGAATCTTTATTATCAATGGGCTGAAGAGGAATACCAAAAAGGAGACTATGTTAATTCAGCAATTCATATAATTAATGGGCTTGAAATTCATAATGAAATTCTTCCAGATTTTGATTATATACAAATATTTAAAAAAGCGGTTGAGCAGTTTTATAAAAAGAAGGAATGGAAAAAGGTTGTCGCTTGCCTTGATTATATGGAATTACATTTCAATGAAGAACTTGGAACGTTTGCAAAAGAGATGGAGAAAAAATTACCGCTTAAACACAAAATAATGAAAAAGCTAAACGATATTTATGCTAAATAACACTTGAAAAAATCAGCAGAATTGATATTATTTTTAAAATTTTGTTGAAAAGGTGAAAGAAGTTGAAAATATTGATGATAGATAATTACGATTCTTTTACATATAACATTGTCCAGTATTTGTATGAACTTGGTGCAGAAGTTGATGTGAAGAGAAATGACCAGATTACGATTCAAGATATCAAAAAGATGGATGATTTTGAAGCGATAGTTATTTCGCCAGGGCCTTGTACACCAAACGAAGCTGGCATTTCAGTGGATGTTATAAAAGAGTTCAAAGGGAAGTATCCAATTTTAGGCGTGTGTTTAGGGCATCAATCTATTGGAACTGCATTTGGTGCAAAAATTATAAAAGCAAAATGTCTAATGCACGGAAAGACGTCAGAAATTTATCACAATCAAAAGGGAATTTTTAAAGATATTCCATCTCCATTTAAGGCTGTAAGATACCACTCTCTTGTTATAGATGAAAATACTCTGCCTGAAGATATTGAGATAACTGCTCGTTCAGATGATAATGAAATAATGGGAATAGAGCATAAAAAATACAAAATATGGGGCGTCCAGTTCCATCCAGAATCTATCCTCACAGAATACGGAAAAAAACTTCTCAAAAACTTTATGGAATTGTCACAGGAAAACGAATATTCCCTTCAAAGGTAGTTTACATTTATTAAACTTAATTTAGAATTAATTTAGAAGATAATTTTTCCTTAATATTTCTCTATTTAAGTTTGATATATATCCATTTTAACTAAAAGAATATATATTAAATTTTTTATATTTATATATTAAATATAGCTATTACAAAATATGAATAAGAGTAATAATTATATATTCAATTATTCTATATTCATTTATTAAGATAGTCTTTATTAACCTAAATTTTCATTTTATTTTCAATAACCTATATGTTCTAAATTCACCTCTTGACTCAACTATATTTGACAACATCCGAATAAAAAGTACAATAAAAAATCAAAAAAGGTAGGAGTCTCAATTGACAAAGATAAAGAAGATTATTATGTCAACTATTCTAACTGGATCAGCTCTCTCTTATACATTAATAAATACAAACACAGCTTCAGCATTCAGCCTCGGTGATTTTTTCAATCCTTTTTCTTATGCAAAAGCAGGTTGGAAAATGGCAAGTAATGCATGGGAAATTAGTAAAGATATGATTGGGAAAAATGTAAATCCATTTAAAATAGGTCAGGATGCCTTTGGACGTGCAATCTCAATAAGCTATCAATTAAAACGTTCAATGATGATAAATGATTTTGACATGATGGATGTTATGATGCTTTATGGATATGAAAGCTATGAAGCAGCAGCTCGAGTAATGCCAGGAAGCTTAGAGGATGATGTTGTCGAAGAAATGATGAAAACTGTTTTAAGTAACGACACTATAACAGAATATTTCATAAGAGATGCGATAAAAAGCAAAGCTGCAGCAAAACTTATGGAGAAGATGGCAAAAAAAGATACTGATATTATTGAAAAATTAGGCGTAACAATGGTAAAAGACGAAAAAGTAGCTCAGCAAGCTCTTAAACTTGCAATAAAGTATCCAGAAATAGCTAAAACTTTGTTAAAAAAAATGAATGATAATGTTTACAGTTCTTTAATTTCTGCAATGTACAAATCAAGAAAAACAACGATTATAGCAACACAATTTTTAGCAAAATATACAAAAGAAGCCTTTGATAGTAAACATTACAATTTTACTAAATCTTTTTATAATCTTGGAAATCCTGATGATACAAATGATGCTAACGAAATAGAGCTTGAACGAATGCTTTATGTTGTAACAAAAGACAACGAAGCAGCTAAAAACTTTTTGAAAGCATGTAATAAACTAAATCCTGAACAGAAATTTCAAATAAGAAATTTTATTGTAAATGGGCGTACACCAGATGGGACTATTCATACAGATCAAGTATATTACAATATGTATGCAATGATAAAAGGATTTAATAGAGGAGATGCTCTTGAAGAGGTTCCTACAGGACAGATAGCTTTCTTAAATTACGATGCATTGAAACGATGTCCAAACTTACTTCCTAGATTTATGACTACTCTAATAACAGGAGCTTTACTTTATCATGATAAAGATTGTATAGAGATGAATGAAAAGATGATGAAACTTCTACCTTACTTTATGAAAGATGAAAATTTAGCAAAAATGATAAATAAAGTTATGAAAACTCTAAACCCAGATCCGAATATCCCACCACCAGAACATTTTACAGAACTAAACGCTAAAATTTTACAAATATCGGAAGATGAAGTTTCTATAGATTCACAATTTAAAATAAAACAAAACTTCTTTGGTTTAGATTTTAAAGATGAAAAACTTTATACAGAAGGAGATCAGGATAAATGGCTACTTCTACCTCATTGGTTATCTCCTGCAGTGTGGTATAAAACAGAAAATACCGAAGAAATGAGAAATGTTCCCCAATCTCAAGCAGTAGCTACTATTAATTTTAAAAACAAAGGTGAACACATAGTCTTTTTAGTTTCCAGTCCGAATTCTCCTTATCTTTTATGGGCTTTAAAAGAAGGTTTTGTTCCTTTAGAAAAGGTATATGTAGAAACAAAATACCAAACAGGACTTATAGTGTTAGCCAAATTAATAGAAGAAGGAACAGGAGAACAGGTATTATATGGTAGTGGGGGTGGAAAGTTTAATTATGTATTTGGTATTATGAAAAGATCTGCACATCCTTATTATAAATATGCAAAATTTAAATATAAATTAGCAAAACAAAAAATAGAGCCAAAAAAAGAGATTAATACAACCAAAATTCTAAAAAGATATCATTTTGATTCAAAAATTTATGAAGACCATTATTATAGTGCAGATGTGAAAGCTTATGATGGAATGAATTATCTAATTTTAAAAACAGATGATCAAGTTATAGGATTTGATAAATATAATGACCATCAGATAATAGGATTTAATGATATTTATGATACAAATGAAATGAAATTACCAGATTATAATGGCGATTTATATGCTATAGATTATGGCGATGGAATATATGTGGCAGTCGGTGAAAATGGAACAGTTTTTATGTCTTATTATGGATACAACTGGGAAAAATTAGATGTTGATACAGACAAAGACCTTTACGCAGTAAAATATGCAGAAGGAAAATTTTTAGTAGGTGGAGAAGATGGAAGGCTTGTGGTGATATATCCAGATGGTACAACCCAAATTCTTGATAGAGGTAGAACACATACAAGAGGAAATGACATATTAGATATCCAGTATTTCTATAATCAATTTGTTGTTGTTGGCAAAGAAGGAATGATAGCCAGTTCTCCAATTTCTGATATTACAGATGAGTGGAATGTAGAATACCTTTCTCTAGATGGGGTTGATAGCAAAGATATTACTATAAATAAAATAGCTAATTTTGATGGTAGAAGAATAATACTTACAGATGATGGAAGAATTGTAGTATTCAGTGATACAAAACAGAAATGGGAAGAAAAGATAAGATCAGGAAGACTAAATTCTATGGTAGATGTGGCTTATGGAAATGGATACTATATAGCAGTTGGTAAATACGGGGCTTTATTTGTTTCACAAAATGGAAAAATTTGGGAAGATACATTTGTAGATAATTGGATTTCTTTTGACACAGTAGCATATGTTAACGGTGAATTCTTGGGTATTACTAAAAATGGGCTTGTTGTTAAAATAAATCCACAAGCGAAAAAAACTCAGATTTTTGGTGGTAATTCAATTGTTTCTTCAGAGGGGATAAACGTTTCAAACAATCCATCTTCACAATCTTCTTCTGGTGGAGGATGTACCTTAGGAACTATAGGAGGTTTACCATCTACTCTTCTTTATATGTCTATTCCGTTCTTCATATTCTTGAGAAAAAAATTTAGACAATAAAAAAAGGGGCTGTTAAGCCCCTTTATAAATAGTTTCAATATCTTGAAAATTTTAGTTAGTGTTGAACACCACCTTCACCGTGTGCATGTCCGTGTAAAACTTCTTCAGGTGTAGCTTCTCTTACGTTTTTAACTTCAACTTCAAAAACCAAGTCTTTATCTGCTAAAGGATGGTTTAAGTCAACTGTAACAACATTATCATCAAAATCTAAAACGATCATATTAATAACCTGTCCTTCAGGTGTTTGAGCCTGTAAAGGCATTCCTTTCTCAAGTTCGATGTCCTGGAAATATTCTCTTGGAACCTGTTGAATTAAAGATTCATCTTTCTTCCCATATGCTTCTTCAGCTGGAACTTCGATTGTTTTTTTCTCTCCAGCTTTCATTCCTGCCATTCTGCTTTCTAATCCAGGAATGATCTGCCCTTTTCCGAAAAGAACTGTCAATGGCTGTCCATGAGCAGCACTACTGTCAAGAACTTCCCCTGTTTCTTTGTCTTTCAACGTATAGTCGAAAGTTACTACCTTGTTGTTTCCGACTTCTTCCATGTTTAACTCCTTTTAAGTGATTTATAATTATAGTTATAGATTATAACTCTTTTAAAAAATTATTTATTTTTTTCTTTTGGAAATGTTCCAAATCAGTGTAAATATATATACTATCTGGTATGCTGTCAATACCAATTACAATAACCTGCCTGAAACCGTTGTCAAAAGCAAATTTTATAGATTCATTTACTTCTCTCTCTGTTATGTCCCTTGCAACAGAATATCCTTTTTTTCGAAGTTCTTTTGCTATTAAGTATGCATTATCTTTATCTTGTGTTATATCAATAATATAAAAATCTTTTTTATTTTTTTCTTGAATCAGATTCTTTTCAACGAGATATTTCCACAAAGAAAGAATATCAAATGCAAATCCAGTTGCAGGATAGTCTCCATTGTATTTGCCTAGTAGATCATCATATCTACCACCCTGTCCTATTGGCTTTTTAAAATCTTTTATAAAAATTTCAAAAACAATACCTGTATAATACGAAAATTCTTTAGGCTCTCCTAAATCAAAGAAAACTTTTTCATTAAGTTGGTAATGTTCCAAAATGTTGTATATCTTTATAAATTCATCAAAAACATTCTGTATTTCTGGATAGTCTGACATTTTGTTTTTTAACTGTTTTATAAAATTTATATCCCCTTGAAGTTTAGGAATATTTGTAATGAATTCTTTTAAAGTTTCATCAATATCAAAATCTCTTAAAAATCCTTTTAGATAATAAATTTCTCTATTCTTAATATGTTCCATAAATTTGTTAAATCGATTTTCATCCAATTTTAAAATTTTTTTAATGGCATTGAATAACTTTATATTGTTTAGATCTATTTGAAAGTTATCAATTCCTAAATCGTGGATAACATTGGAAGCTATAGCAATAACTTCTGCATCTGCCTCTAAAAAATTTGAACCAATCAGCTCTATCCCAGTCTGTCTAATTTCCCAGGTTTTATCTGCTTTTGGACTCTCATATCTATATATTATTCCTGAGTAGTAATATCTAATAGGAAATTCTTTTTTTCTCAAGGATGCTATATATCTTGCTATCTGACTTGTATAATCTGCCCGTAGTGTTATGATTTCTCCGTCTGTTCTATCGATAAGTCTGAATGTTTTATTAATTAGATACTTGCCTAATCCTTTTTTATGAACGTCATAATATTCAATGGTAGGCAAAAGTATTCTATCATATCCCCATTGCTTAAAGGTTTGGGCTATTTTATTTTCTAAATACTTTACCTGAAAACTTTCTTCTGTATTAAAAGTCTGAACGCCTTTTGGAATATCTATGTTCATTTACTGTTCTTCAGTTTTATATTTTTCTTCTAAAATCTTTTTTTCTTTTCTGATTCTAATATAAACAGGAATAAGCATTATTCCTAAAAAGAAAACTAAAAGACCAATTTCTATAAGTAATGTTTTATCTATCATCTAAAACCTCAAATTAAAGTGCATCAAGTGCAGGAACAAATAAATCGCCTAAGTAATAGGTGTTGTTTGATTTATATAAAATAGGTCTTACTTCTTCATAATCTAGAATAGAGTATGATGCATTATCACATCCGAAGCTCCAGAACTTACTTAAAGGTAAATCTAAACCAGCAACAAGTGAAGCTCTTATAGGAACTGTATGCGAAACTGCAATAATTGTTTCTCCGTCATGCTTTTCTAAAGCCTTTTCCTGAAATCTTCTTACCCTGTGAAGAACATCGTATAAGGATTCACCATTTGGAAAATCTACCGTTTCAGGTTCATATAGCCATCTTCTAAACATCTCAGGATATTTTTCTTTAACTTCTTCAACTAACATTCCAGCCCAATCACCATGGTCTATTTCAATAAGATCTTCATCTATATTTATAGGTAGATCAAGCTCTTTACTTATATATTCTGCAGTCTGATAAGTTCTCTTTAATGGACTTGTATATAGAGCAGTAGGGTTATACTTTTTTAAAGCTTTTCCTATAAGAGGAGCTTGTTTTCTACCTCTTTCGCTGAGTTCTGGATCTAATCTTCCCTGATATTTTCCAATAGGATTCCATAAACTTTCTGCATGTCTAACATAAATAATTCTTACTGTCATTTACTCTCCTTAGTTCTTAACTTAATTAGAAATTATTTTAAACTATTTTGATTAAAGATTTTTAATGAAAATTTCCTGAGCTTTTTTTACTCCTGTCCCTAATTCTATGTTATAACCAATTTTATCAAGGGCCATTTCTATTCCAGCTATAACCTGAATCATATCCATAAAATCAAAATATCCCATATGTGCAACTCTAAATATTTTTCCTTTCAGGTGATCCTGTCCGCCTGCAACTCTAAATCCAATATTTAAAAGTATCTTTCTAAATTCATCTGCATTGATCCCTTCAGGTGTATAAACTCCTGTTGCAGAATTTGATGGACTTTCTGATAAAAGGGTTAATCCTAATGCCTTCATTGCTTCTCTTGTTGCTTTTGCCATTATTTCATGTCTTTTTGCAAGTTCAGGTAGCCCTTCGTCTAAGATAAGGTTTAGGCTTTCATTCAACCCAATAATCAAATTTATAGGAGGTGTGTATGCTGTCTGCCCATCTTTTTGTTTTTTAGCTTCCTTTTGAACATCAAAGTAGTATTTAGGAATGTTAGATGATTTTAGACGTTCTTTTGCCTTTTCACTGAACCAAAGCACAGATAAACCTGGAGGGAGCATTAAAGCTTTTTGAGAACCTGTAACTAAAACATCAATACCAATTTCATCTGGATAAACCTCATAAACACCTACGGAAGTTATTCCATCAACAACAAGAAGGCAATCGTCTAATTTCTTAGATATTTTAGCTAGGAAGTTAATATCGTGGAGTGTTGTTGTAGATGTTTCTGAGTGCTGAACAAAGATACCCTTAATTTCAGGAAACTTTCCAACAATTTCAATAAGCATATCTTTATCGTAGGTTTTACCCCACTCTATCTCATAATCGATAACTTTTAGTTCATATTTCTCTGCAATTTCTTTCCATCTTTGACCGAATTTTCCTGCATTAATCACAAGAACCGTATCATTTTTCTTAAAAAAGTTAATTGCAGAAGCTTCCATAGCTCCTGTCCCTGAAGAAGAAAATATGAGAACATCTTTATCAGTTTTTAACATTTTTTGCAGTTTTTCCCTTACAGAAAGAAAAATCTGCGTAAATTCAGGTGTTCTGTGGTGTATGATTTGCTGACCTAATGCTTTTATAACCTGAGGTGGCAATGGAACTGGGCCAGGTGTGAAAAGTCGTTCTTTTCTGAGCATTTTACCTCCAAGTTGTTATGAGCTTAGAATATTTTTATTATATCAAAATTTTGGTGGAATTAATTTAATATAATTTACTGGGGATAGTTCTATCTAAAAACAACTAAAAATTGCTCAAATACAAACTATGAGAAATAAATGGAAAACAAGGAAATATCAAGAGAATATAAGATGACCAGAATTTGGCTCCAACTGGTGTAAAAAATTAAAACCAATTAGAATTAGAAACTATAAAGGCAGACAAAAGAATATAGTAAAAACTTAAATAGCACTATTCTATCTACTATTCTATCTTCTACTATTCTATCTATTGAAATATATTTATAAGTTTATAGTATAATAGTTACAAAATTGTAACTTTGAAGGAATATGATGGAAAAAGTTCAACTTTCGGTTCTTTATAACATAAGTAAAACGCTAACTTCTTCTACAAATATCCATGAAAATATAGAGTACATTATAAATCTTTTAATCTCTTATTTAGGATACGACCATGTATTTGTGAATGTAGTTAACCCACTAACAAATGAGTTGGAAAACTTTGGAGGAATTGACCTCAGTTATAAAAGGGGAGAAGGTATAACAGGTAAAGTATGGCAGTACGGTGTGCCGATGGTAATTCCAGATATTTCAAAAGAAAAACAATTTTTAAACAAATTAAAAAGAAATTTAAACAATATAAACAGGAAAGTTTCTTTTATAGCCGTACCTATAAAGATAAAAGATAAAGTTATTGGTGTTTTGGCTGTTGATAAAACTCTATCAGATAAAGAATCTCTTAATGTTCATACCGAATTTTTAACAATGATTGCAAATATTTTAGGAGGATATTTAAAGCTTTACCTTGATTTTGAAGAAGCAAAAAGGAAAATTGAAGAAGAGAAAAATTATCTACAGAGCCAGTTAGATGCAATAATTTCTAAAACAGGTATTGAAGGCTTAGTAGTTAAAAGTAAAAAAGTTTTGGAACTGGTAGATATTATTAAGAACGTTGCAGATACACCAGCCACAGTTCTTTTGACAGGAGAAAGCGGAGTAGGTAAAGAAGTATTTGCCAAAGCAATTCACGAACTTTCAAAAAGAGCTGAT
>JALVEZ010000085.1 GCA_027030405.1 Hydrogenothermaceae bacterium
AGATCTGCAAAAGTTAGACCAGCAGGTAAAAGAACTAAAAGGAAATATTTATCCTTCTCTCACAGCTACAGGACAATACACAAGATGGGATCCTGATTATGTTTTTGGTTTTACTCCTCTCAATCAATACAACTTTTCAATAAATCTAAATCAAAATCTCTTCGATTATACCGTTTTAGAAAGTCTAAAATATGCAAAGAAAAATAAAGAACTTCAAAGATTTATCATAGAAGACATAACAAACTCAGTGGTAGAAACAGCAAAAAATATGTATCTTGACGTCCTTTTGAAAAAAGAAGCACTGAATGTAAAAAAAGAAAATTTAGATTACTGGCAGAGCTATTTTGATTTCGTGAAAGAAAAATACGAAGTTGGAATCGTTCCAAAAATAGATTTTATAAATGCAAAAGCAAAACTATTTTTAGCAAAAGCCCAGTTAAAACAGGCAGAAGCAGAATATACAACAGCAGTCCAGTCATTAAAAAGATTGCTTTTGATAGACAAAGATATTCAGATAGAAGACAGCTTAGAATATTCAGAAATAAAACTTCCAGAAATTCCCGAAAATTTAGAAAAAATCAATACAACTTTAAAAGTTTATTCAAAAAAATTAGAAGTAGCCCAGCAGTATGTAAAAGTTCAGAAAGCAGACTATTATCCGAAATTACATTTTCAGGCCTCATATCTTTACAACAACTACGTAAAATTCCCAGCAAAAACAGAAGAATTCAGAGGAGGTTATCAGTTAGGGCTGAGGGCAGACTGGAACATTTACGACGGTAATAAAAGAAAAGCAAAAGTTATGCAGGCAGAAATAGATAAACTGAAAGAACAAAAAACATTTGAAGACAAACTATTCGAAGTAAAAACAGATATCAACACAACTTTATCAAACATAAAAGCTGCCAAATTAGAAATAGAAGCAATGAAAGAGAATCTGACAGCATCAAAAGAAAATTTAGAACTTGCCACAGAGCGTTATAAAGCAGGAATAGGAAATCAGCTGGAAGTGGAAAATGCTGAGAATTCTTACCAGCAGGCAAAATTCAACTATCTTTCATCAGTTTATAAATATTACAGATACATAAACCACCTCTCAGCACTTTTAAATCAGAATTAACGGAGTTTAAAATGAGATATAAATTAGCAGTTTTGCTCATAATACCTTTACTGTTTGCCTGTTCCAAACAGGAAAAGCATACGAAAAAGGAACCAGAAAAACCACGGGCAATAGAAGTTTCAGTTGTCCAACCTGTAGAAAAGCCTTTTTATAAAAAATATAAAGCACCTGCATACCTTAAAACAGACCTTGACCTGAACATTAAACCAGAAGTATCAGGAAAAATAATAAGAATAGATTCGGAGGAAGGAGATTTTGTAAAGAAAGGACAGGTTTTAGCTCAGGTAGAAACTATCCAATATCAAAACCAGATAAAAGCAAAAGAAGCTCAGATACAGAGCACAAAAGCACAGCTTGAAGAGAAAAAAGCATTTTTTGAAAAAAGAAAACTTCTGTATGAAAAAAATTTTATAAGTGAAGAAGAGTTCCTTTCTGCCAAAACGGCTTATGAAACAGTTTTAAATCAGCTAAAATCCCTTGAAGCAGAGCTTGAGAATCTTAAAAAGAACCTGAAAGAAACATTTATAAAATCGCCTTTTACAGGATTTGTGAATAAGCGTTTTGTTTCATTAGGAGATTATGTTACTCCAAACACTAAAACATTCAATGTAATTTCTACCGAAGAAATGAAAGCAGTTTTCAAAGTTCCTCAAAAGATTTTTAAGCATATAAAAAGAGGGAAAAACATAGAGATAGTGGTTAAAGATTATGGAAAGTTCAACTCAAAAGTTATATATACCTCTCCAAAATTTGATCAAAATAGCCTTGCCACAATCAAAACTTCCATAAAAAATGCTCTGAATCTTCGTCCCAATATGTATGCAGTGGCAGTTGTTAAATACGATAGAAAGGTTGGTTATCAACTTCCAGAACAGGCAGTTCAACTTTTTAAAGATGAAACTTTTGTTTATGTAGTAGAAGATGGAAAAGCCAAAAAAGTTCCTGTTGAAGTGATTTTTCAGGAATTTGGAAAAGTTTACGTAAAAGGTAATCTCCAAAATAAAAAGGTTATCGTCCAGAATGCATTCAAAGTTAGAGAAGGAACACCTGTAAAGATTGTTCAATAATAGTTTGCAGGTGGTAGTTTGGTTTATATATTAATTAAGAAGAAATAAAATTTTAAGAAGGAATTAAAAATGGGAGAAATAATTGTTAAAGTTCCAGATGATATAAGAAAAGAAATTAAAGATATTGATGAAGCCATCAGAGTTTTAGAGCAGATTAAGAAGAAAGAAAAGCAAAAAAAAGCATTAGAATTTATTTTGAAAAATTCTGGCAAGCTTAAAGATGAAGATCTTCCTTTTGAATATGATATTTATATGCAAGGTGACTAAACTTTGGAAAAAATTTTTATTGACAGTAGTATAATCATCGAATCTTTTAAAGGTGATTCAAGAGGAAGAAATATTTTATCTCTTCTTTTGAAAAATCTTGATCAATTTGAACCAAAAATTAATTCAGTTGTAGTTAGTGAGGTTGTATATCAACTAACATTTAGAAAGAAATTTGATATTAAAGAAATTTCAGAATTTATTACAAGTTTTGACATTCTAACTATCGATGAAAAAGTAACTTTATTGGCTTTAGAATTAATACAAAAATACAACTTAAAACCTAACGATGCTTTGATTTTATCAACATGTAAATACTATAAAATTAAATATTTATTATCTCTTGATACAGATTTTGAAAAACCTTGTGAAAAAGAAAAAATCAAGTTAATAAATTCTGCAGATAAATTTATTTAAAATTATTTAATCAATTCCTAATATTTTTCTTCTAAACAGGCTAAAAATATTGTTATGGTATCATTTAGATTAGTTTGATTAAGTTATTTAAGAGGTAATAAATGTATAAATTTTTTATAAAAAGACCTGTTACAACATGGATGTTTGTTCTTTCATTCATCATTTTAGGGCTTTACGCTTATAAGAAGATTCCAGTTGACAGATATCCTGATGTTGAATTTCCGATTGTTTCCATATCTACAATTTACGAAGGTGCTTCGCCTTCTATTGTTGATACAAACATAACTAAAAGAATAGAAGACCAGCTTGCTACAATAAACGGAATAGAATCTATCATCTCACAGAGTTATACAGGCGTTTCAAGGGTTACTGTGATATTCAGCCTTGATAAAGATATTGATGTTGGGGTTCAAGAAATTACAGATGCAGTAAACAGGATAGTTAGATTTTTTCCAGAAGGAACAGAAAGCCCAGTCATCAGAAAAATTGATACATCTCTTGCTCCAATAATGGCTATACTTCTTCATGGAGACGCACCTTACGGGATAAAGGCTTTTTATGCAGATAAAATCATAAAAAGGGAGTTTGAAAGAATTTCAGGAGTTGGTGATGTAAGTTTAGGTGGGTATAGAGATTATATTTTATGGGTAAGGATCGATCCTATAAAGTTAGCAGCTTATCATCTTACGCCTATTGATATATCAAATGCTTTAAGAAGGAACAACGTAGAAACACCTTCAGGAAGAATCGATTCGAAGAACAGAGAATATGTGATAAGAGTTTACGGAAAAGCCCATACTCCTGAAGAAGTTGGAGAAATAGTGGTAAAAAACGGCGTAAAAATAAAAGATGTTGCAGATGTTAAGTTCACCTATGATGAACAAAGAAGCATAGTTCGTTTTAAC
>JALVEZ010000086.1 GCA_027030405.1 Hydrogenothermaceae bacterium
GTTTCAGGTTTTGTTTTTTCTTTACTGTCGTTTTACTGGATAAATTATGCAGTTGTATTTTACGGAAATGTGTCTTTTTACCTGGCTATACCTGTTTTTATACTGTTTTCTTTGGCTTTTTCCCTTGTTCAGTTTGGAATATCTGGACTGATTGGGAAATGGATATTTTTTCGATTTGGATCAAAAGGTGTTTTTATTTTTCCTTTTGTGTGGTTGGCCGTTGAGCTTTTACGGGAATATTTTCCATTTGGGGGGTTTCCGTGGCTATTTTCAGGATATGCCATTTCTTATATAAATCCGATAGCTCAGATGGCTTCCATAACTGGAATTTACGGGCTTTCTGTTCTTGTTTTATCTCTTTCTGCCGTTTTGTTTTATTTTTATGAAAGGAGAGATCTTACTTCTTTAGGTCTGGTTGCGTTTTCGTTTGTTTTTGTTATAGCTGTTTGGCTCTTCGGTGAACACAGGATAAATAATTTTGAGGAAAATGGAAAAAGTTTAAAAGTAGCAGTTTTACAGGGAAATATCCCTGAAGATATGAAACAGGATGTTTCAAAAAGTAAAGAAATTGTTGATATATACATAAAACTTTTTAAAGATGCTGCAAAAGAAAATCCTGATCTGATTGTTCTCCCAGAATCTGCACTTCCTTTTTATCCCCGTTCTCCTGATAGATTTTTGTATAAATACTTTTTCGAAAAAATAAAAGATATAAAGGTTCCGTTTTTAACAGGATATGATGATATCTTTTATAAAAATGGTAGATACTATCTTTACAATGCTATCTATCTTTATGATGAAAAACATCAGGTGGTTGATTTTTATACTAAGATAAAGTTGGTTCCTTTCGGAGAGTATGTTCCTTTTCCTTTTAAGGTTTTCAGCTCTTTGTTTCCGTATCTTGAAGGTTATGATTATATAGCCAGTAAAGAGATAAAACCTCTAAAATATAAAGAGATGGTTATTGCTCCGTTTATATGCTTTGAGGCTATTTTTCCTTCTCTTCTGACTCAATACAAAGATAAAGGAATAAATCTACTGGTTAACATATCAAACGATGCGTGGTTTGGAAAAACATCTGCTCCGTTCCAGCATTTTGAAATGGCGAGGGTCAGGGCAATTGAAAGCGGAAGATACCTTGTAAGGTCGGCAAATACAGGAATATCTGCTATTGTAAACCCTGTAGGTAGAATAAAAAGTGTTAAGGGTATTTTTGAAAGAGGATATATAACAGGAAAGGTTAAGCTTATTAATAAAAATACAATTTTTATGGAAAACAGAGTTGCGGTGCTGTTTTTAATTTTTGCCGTAGGTATCGGGATGTTTTTAACATTTATTTTTGTTGAGAAAAGGAAAATCAAATGATCGTAATAAAAACGGAAAAGATAAAAAAGAAAATTAAAAATTATGAAATTTTAAAAGGCATAGATTTTCAGGTTGAGAAAGGAGAGTTTGTAAGTATTATAGGAGCGTCTGGCTCAGGAAAAAGTTCATTTTTATACATAATAGGACTTTTAGATCCTCCTACTGAAGGAGAAGTTTATTTTAAAGGAAGTAAGATTGATTTTAAAAATCAGCCGAAATTGGCTGATATTAGAAACAGGCATTTAGGTTTTGTTTTTCAATTTCATTATTTGCTTCCTGAGTTTAATGCCTATGAAAATGTGATGATCCCTATTATTAAACAAGGCATTTCAAGAAAAAAGGCTAAAGAAAGGGCAGTTTATCTTTTGGAGCATTTAGGGTTAGGAGATAAGATAGAGAGAAAACCTTATGAAATGTCAGGTGGAGAACAGCAAAGGGTGGCAATTGCAAGGGCTCTTGCGAACAATCCTGATGTTATTCTTGCTGATGAACCTACTGGAAATCTTGATTCAAAGAATACGGAAATTGTGATGGAAACATTCCTAAAACTGAATAATAAAGGAATTACCATAGTAATGGTTACACACGAAATGGATCTTGCCCAGAGAACTTCGAGGATAGTTGAAATGAAAGACGGCCAGATTATAAAAGATGTTTTATCTGCTGATCTGAGATATTAGCGTGTATATAGGCCCTATTAAGCCGAGCATTATGACTAACATGAATAAGCCTATTATCCCTATTATTATAGGTTCTATCATTTTTGCAACGTTCTGAGATATGTAATCCACTTTATCATAGTAGTATTGAGATATGTAGTTTAGCTGTTCTTCTAATTTCCCTGTCTGCTCACCTATCGAAACCATTCTGATGATGACAGGTGAGAAAAGATTTTGTTCTTTTAATGATTCTGAAAAAGATTTTCCTAATGTGATGGATTCATAAACATTATGAATTGCCCTTTTAAATACGTAATTTTTCATGGCCCCTTCAATTATTTTTAAAGATTGGAAGAGTGGCAGACCTGCTGATATCATCAGTCTTATATATTCTGCAAAAAAGCCGTAATTAAAGTTTGTTATTACCATTCCGAAGATCGGAAGTTTAAGTATGAGTTTGTCTGTTTCGTATCTAACTTTTTCATTTTTCTGTCTTAAAATTTTTAAGATTATTATAGAAATGAATATGGCTACTCCAATTACTAAAATGTATCTCTGGGTAAAATCTGAAATCCACATTAAAAATTTAGTTGTTGCAGGAAGTTCTATCCCGAAAGATTTAAATGTTTTTGTGATTTTTGGAAGAACATAAACAAACCAGAAAATCATAGCTCCTAATGTGGCAAAGAAAGCAAATGCAGGATAAATCAAAGCCTGTTTTGTTTTAGATTTTAGTTCTTCTATTCTTTGTAAATGCTCTGCTGCATCTTTTAAAGTTTTGTCTAAGCTTCCTGTTTCTTCTCCGATTTTTATTAAAGATATCACCACTTCTGAAAAGTATTTCTTGTATTTTTGAAGAGCAGTTGAAAGCAGTTCTCCAGAACCAACTTTTAGGGAAATGTCTAAAAGCATATCTTTTATGGCAGGATTTTCTGCATCTTCTGCAAGATCCATCAAAGCAGTATTTAATGGAAGTCCTGACGATACTATCAGGTGAAGATTTTCTAATATTTCAATTATTTCTGTCGGTTTTATTTTTTGAAACTTTTTTCTGATGTTTAGATACTTTAGATAAGATGGAAGTTTTTTTATTTTTAACGGTGTTAATCCTGCATAATCTAAGATGGAAACAAGGTATGTTTCATCATCTATTTCGAACACTTTTTTTACTTTATTTCCTGAATTGTCTATTGCTTCTATTAGGTAGAGTTCCATTTATCCAACCACTCTTCTAATTTCTTCAGGGGTTGTAATTCCTTTTAAAACTTTTATTAATCCATCTTCTTTTAAGGTTCTCATTCCCTGTTCTTTTGCCTTGTTGGATATAACTAACGGAGTTGCTCCTTTTACTATCAGTTCTGAAATTTCTTCATTTATTATTAGTAGTTCTGCTATTACCGTTCTTCCTAAATATCCTGTATTTTTACAATGTTCACAGCCTGTTCCACGCCATAGCTTTATTTTAGTTTCTGGTAAAAGTTTTGCATTTTTGAGCATTTCTTCTGAAAAGCCCTGTTTTATTAGGTCTTTAACTTCTAATTCATATTCTTCTTTACAGAAGTTGCAGATTTTCCTCACAAGTCTCTGGGCTGTTATTGCCGATACACCTGAGGCAACCAGATAGTCTTTTACTCCCATATCTATAAGTCTTGGAATTGCACTTACAGAGTCGTTTGTGTGTAAAGTGGATAAAACGAGATGACCTGTAATGGAGGCTTTCATAGACATTTCTGCTGTTTCTTCATCTCTGATTTCACCGATCAGAATAACATCTGGATCCTGTCTTAAAAAATGTCTTATTGCTTTTGCAAAGGTGTATCCTGATTTTTCGTTTATCTGTGTTTGTTTTATAAAAGGAAATTTATATTCTATTGGATCTTCTGCCGTCAGAATATTTCTTTTTAATGCATTGATATTCCTAAGGGCTGCGTAAAGGGTTGTTGATTTACCTGAGCCTGTTGGCCCTGTTACTAAAATTATCCCTTGTGGTTTCGCAAAGAGAGTTTTAAGCTGCTCTAATATATCGTCTTCAAATCCTAAGCTTTTAAAACTAAATAGAGAAAGATTTTTTGATAAAACTCTCATAACGACATTTTCCCCGTAAGCTGTGGGGATTGTTGACACTCTGAGGTCAAATTCTTCATCAAAGAATGAATGGGTAAAAGAACCATCTTGAGGAAGTCTCTGCTCTGCTATGTCTAAATTTGCCAGAACTTTTATTCTTGAAACAATAGGATTATGCAAATTTTTCGGTATGGTGTAGTAATGCCTCATTATTCCGTCTATACGGAAGAACACATGTGAAGCTATATCTTCAGGGGAAATGTGTATGTCGGTTGCCCTTTCAATTATTGCGTGGTTTAAAATCATATCGACAAATTTAGGAAGTTCTGTTCCTAATCCTGATGTTTTGGCTTTTTCTATCTCTTTTTGAATTTCTTCTTCTATTGGTTGTTCTAACAGGAAATAGTTTATTTCTATAGCTTTTAAGAGAGATTCTTTATCTGTAACATAAATATCTAACTGTAGTCCTGTTCTCCTCTGGATAATGTCTATGGCATTCAGGTCATAAGGATTTGTCATAGCTAAGAGAAGTTTATTATCAACAACATTTATAGGTAAAACTTCAAGCTGTTTTGCAATATCTTTATCTATAAGTTTCAGTGCCTCTTTTGATGGAGGATACTGGGAAAGGTCGATGTACGGTTTTTGTGCCTGATAGGCTATTGCCTCGGCTATTTCCCTTGGCGATACAAAGGAAAGCTTTATCAGTATCTCACCTAAAAGCCCTCCGTTGATTTTCTGAACTTCTAAGGCAACTTGTATCTGTTCTTCTGTAACGTATCCTAATTCTTTTAGAAGCTGTCCTATTGGTTTTTTTTGCATTAAGGTTCCTGATCAAAGTAGTATTCTATTGAAACAAGCTGATTATCATACTGTTCAAGAGGCCATCCTGAGCCTCCATCTCTTATGTCGTGTCTTCTGACTAATCCTACATTTCCGTTCTCAAAACCATCTATTTCAACATCTATAATTTTTGCCATCCATGCAGGGATGTTGTATATAAAAATTGCGTTGTAGTTTTGTCCGTTTACTGTTGTATATCCAATATGAAAAAATCCGTTTGCGACGTGTTTGGCAAGTATTATGTTCGGTTTTGAATATGGAGCAACTCTGGCAAGTCTGAGATCTGAAAAGGCTCTGTTTACGTTATCTTCGTTTGGATTGGTTTTACATGCGTCTATTGTTGGATCTGTGTTGTTGCTGAGGTTGTTACTTCCTGTGATATTGTTGGGAGCATTATATCCGATCAAACCGTCCTGATTGCAATCTCCAGGAAATCTATTTTTTCTATCGTAAAATGTCCATATCATTGCTTCCAATCCTCTTGTGTCGTTGAGGACTCTTTTTGCTTTTGCATTTTTTATAAGTTCTTGACCTTTGAGTATTGAACCAATAATGATTCCGATGATTACTAAAACTATTGAAAGTTCAATAAGCGTAAAACCTTTTTTATTCATTTTTTCCTCGTATTATTTGACTTTCTTTAATATTTATATTTTTCGTCTCTTGCATAAAGTTTAATAATAAAAACGTGTTTAATTTGGAAATCAATATAATTTAAAAGTTCATAATTTTTCCATTAGGTTCATAAGTAATGATAAAAGTTAATAAAACAGGTAAAGAATTCTTTACCTGTTTTGTAAGTTATTAACTTTTATGGAAATAGATAAAAGAATGTACGAACTGTTCCGTTCAAAGACCAACAATCTGTAGTTGAATCGTATAAGTTTCCTCCTGTATAAATTATTCCATTTTCGGAATCTCCATCATCTATTCTTCTATCTAGATCACAAACATATCTTTTATCCAATGTTGCGTATATCCAATCACCACTTCTATTTCCCTTTGTGGCATTAGCGATATCCCAAGTAGTTCCTGATACAGTTTTTCTTTCAGCTGGAGTTAATAAATTTGTAACATCAATTACTAATTTCCAAAATGCTTTATATTCATTTGTAACAGTTAGCAATCCATCTTTTCCATAATTACAATCTGAGGGTTTAGTAGGGGCTGGAGTTGAATTACAACCATCACCAGGATAAAAGCCGTACCTGTCGTAAAAGATATTAACTGCTGTTATTATCTTATTGTAGTTTGCTTCTAAAGATTTAACCTTAGCATTATCTATAAGCTGTCTTCCTTTAAAAACCATTCCTAAAATAAGACCTATTATGATGAGCACTATGGCTATTTCTATAAGGGTAAAACCTTTCTCATTTTTTGATGTTATGTCTTTATATAACATCGATATTACCTCCAAATTTTTTATTTAACTTACTAATCGGAAGAAAAACGGAGAGACTTTACAACAAAATTTTTTAATGTTTTCTCCATTTTTAGCCGATTTGTTTTAATAAAACCAGAGTTAAAAGGTCAATTATTGAAAAAAACATTTTCTATAGATTATTCAAATAGGTTAGGTGTTTTAGTAAAGAAAACCAAAAAGGGTTTTGTTTTACAGGATAAGTATGATTTTAGAGATTCGCCTGATTCTGAGTTTTTTCCAGAAATTGAAAAACTGATTAAAAAGTATAATTCTATTCTTTCATATGAATTCAATGATTACATCAATCAACAGGTTGAAATACCTCAAGTAAAAGATAATAAAACAAAACAGTTCTTAATAAAAAGCAAACTTTCCAATGTATTAGAAAAAGGCAAGGAGTATAAATTCATTTATTTTCCAGAAGGAAAAAATGAAAATAAAATTATATACAACGTCTTTGCAGTTCCTTTAGATATCTTATATAAAGATATAAAAATAGATTTTTCATTGAAAAAAAGCTTAAACAAATTTCTTTTATCACAGTTTTCACTGCTTGGAATTTCTTACCAACTATTCGGCGAAAAAACTGTGTTTCATTGCTATGCAGACGAAGAAAGCATAATAATAACGGTGAATAAAGGAGAAGAACTCAAATACACCAGAGTGGTTCAAATAGATAAAGAGATTTCTGAAGAACACAGAAATAATATCTATTATGAAAATATAAATCTTACTTATCAGTACGTTATGCAGAATAAAACAAAGCAGATAGATTTTGTTATTTTTTCAGGGAATTTAGCAGAGAATATTGATGTTATTCAAAGTGCATATGCATTTTTGAATAAGCCGATTTCTACAGTATTTGTTCCTAATCTTATTTCAAACTGTGATACACAAACCTTTCATAAATTTGTTATACCTATTGGAAATTTATTTGTTCCTGAAAAATACAATCTTCTACCTGATGAATTTATTCAGAACCAAGTATTTAATAAGATTTTAGTGTATGCAAATTTCGCGCTGTTTGTTTTAATAATTTTTATTTTATCCATTGATTTTTCAAAGTATTCAGAAGCAAATCAAAAACTTTCATGGATAGATAGAGATTATAGAAGCCTTATCAGAGAAATATCAGCATTCAGAAAAGAATTTGGAATTCCTGTTGAACACCTTGAATATTATTCAGCCTATTTTAATAAACTGACGGATATTAAAGAAAAGGATATTTTGTTTAATGTTTTCGATTTTGGATACTTTTTAAAGAGTTTTAAGATTAACAAATTCGATATAGATAAGACCTCAGGAAATATTCAGATTCAAATATCTGGCTTAAAGAAATTTAATGATCTAAAAAGTTTTGTCAGGTTTAAAGAAAATTTAAAAAATAGAATACAGCAACTGTCAGAAAAATATGTGTTGCAGGATAATACCAGCTACAACTTTCAGCAGTTGACAATACATCTGAACATAAATCTGGCAGGTAAATGAGATGATGTTTAGATATCTTTTTTATCTTTTGCAGACGTTATTCTTGATTGTTTTATTAATAGGGTATTTCTCCCTTTCAGAAATAGATCAAGCATTACAGAGAAAATATATGGAAATCAGACAAGAAAAGAGTGGTTTTCAAGAAGCAAAGAAAAAACTTTTTAAACTTAAAGAAAAAGTAAAACAGTATAAAATACGACCTGTTTCAAAAGCAGAAGCAGAAGCATTATTGCTGTCAAAAGCAGATAAATTATATAAACAATTCAAAGCCCAGATGGTTCAGGATATCACCGTAGAAAACGACACGATTTCATTAAAAATGAAATTGAGACTTCCTCTTTACGATAGAAAAACAGTCCAGAAACTTTTTTATGTTTTAGAAAATTCTAAAAGTCCAATTATAGATATTAAAAAGTTCGATATAGAAAATAATAACGGAACATACTTACTAAATCTTTATTTTGATCTGATACAGGTTTTTAAAGGTTAGAGATGAATTTGGAAAAGTTGAATTTAAGCATTAGACATATAGGTTTGCTTCTTTTTCCAGTGGTTTTATTAATAATGTTCTTTTTTGTAAAATCATACTTTGTTAATAACATTAAAAGCTATTTTAATCTCATGTATCTTTCAAAATACACAATCTCAGATGAATATCTAAAATATTCATTTGTAAGATTTCCTGAAAAAAGGAAAATTGATATTTATAAACTGGCATATCTTTTACCTTACTCAAAAAAAATGAATATTTCACAGGAAATCCTAAAGCTTCCGTCTCCAAGCATAAAAAAACCGAGAGTACTTAAGCTAACATTTATTTACATAGGAAAAAATAAAAAGTTTGCAGAAATAAACGGTGAACTATACACGGAAGGAAGCAAAATTTCACCGACAATAAAAATTGTCCGAATAGAAAGAAACAGAGTTCTTATAGAAGAATTAGGGAGAAAGAAATGGCTTCAATTTTTAGAATAGCTTTGTGTGGTCTTGTTTTTGTAGGTGGCTGTGCTACTAAAAATGTGAAAACAGACAACAATGCATTCGATATAGATAAAAAACCGAAAATAATACAGAAAGAAATGGAAAAAATGGCTCAGGCTAAAAAGTATGTTCCACCGCCACCGCCTCCTCCTAAGATAATTAAACCTGCAGTTATAAAATTTGATCCGTTTAAAAATAAATTTTTCTCGTTTAATGCAAGAAACACACCTGTAACGACAGTTTTATATGCTATAGCAAATGATGTAGGAATGAATCTGGTAATTGCTCCTGATGTAGACCTTAGTAAAAGAATAACCGCAAATTTTAACAACACCTCAGCAAAAAATGCCATGGAAATCATAATGGATTTAACAGGTCTGTATTATCAGATAAAAGGAAATGTTATTTATGTAAAGTCCACGATTACGAAAACATTCCATATCCCTTATGTTCATACAAATTCAAACTATAAGGTTTCATTAGGTGGAGATGTTTTAGGTGCTACCCAGTCTGCTTCACAGGTGGGAAGTGCAAGTGGTGGAAATTCAGGAGGCGGCTCAGGTGCAGGACAGTTGTCAGGAAATTTTTCGCTTAACTATAAAAGCCCTCAAGGTATAAATAATTTTTATCAGCAATTAGAAAAAAATATAGAAGATATTTTAGAAGGTGAAGGCAGTTATTCACTTAATAGATTTACAGGAACTCTTGTAATTAGAGCACCAAAAAGGAAAATAGAACTCATAGAAAAGTTTTTAAAAACGTTAAAAAGAGAAACCAAAAAACAGGTTTTAATAGAAGCAAAAATTGTGGAAGTAACACTCTCTAAAAAGTTTGAGTATGGTATAGACTGGTCTATTTTGATGAGGGATTTTTTAGGAACAGGGGCACTGGCAACCATTTCACAATCGCTTGCCTTACCATTTGGAAATGGACAGGTTACTATTGCAGGTGGAGATGTTTCTCTCTTGATAAATGCCCTTGCTTCAGTGGGAAAAGTAGAAACGTTATCAAATCCACGTGTTAGAGTTATAAACGGACAAAGTGCAATCATATCATCAGGGAAAATTGTTCCATTCTGGGAAAAACAGATTCAGACATTAACAGGAAATACAACATCTCAGGAAGTGGCTTATATCAGAAACAGCGTTCTTGATGGGGTTCTTTTAGGAGTATCGGCGTATATAAATGAAGACAATACAATTACTCTAAATATTATCCCTGTATCTTCAAAAATAGAAGGCACAAAAAAGCTTATAGAAAACGGTCGTGTTCAGGCAGAAGCTCCAGTTCTTAATGTGAAAGAAACTGGAACAATCGTAACAGCAAGGAATAACGATATTATCATTATCGGAGGACTGATAAGCTCAGATAATACTAACAATAAAGAAGCAATCCCTTATTTCCAAAATCTTCCAGTTGTAGGAAATCTTTTTAAAAGAAAGCAAAAAAGCAAAGAAAAGAAAGAGTTGATTATCTTTCTAAAACCAAAACTCATAAAAGAGTGAGGTGAAAATGATGAAAAATTTAAAAACACCGTTATATATAGGAATGTTTGTGGCTCTATCTATGCCGACTCTTGTTATAACAGATACAGTAAATCCAAACTATCAGACGGTTAGAGACCAATTCGGCGTAGGAAACAGTATCAAACAGTCTGTGGAAAATCAGATACAAAAGATTAACAAAAAAGAACAGAAACCACTATTTTTGCAGGTAAATAATGAACAGAAAAGTTGCCAGACACCAGAAGAAAAACCAGAGAAACAAACATATCTAACACCAGAAGAACTGTCTATGATACAGAATAACTCTGAAAAATTGGACAAAGAGATTGAAACATTAGACAACCTTAACATCTCACAGGCAGTTTCTTATCAGATAAGAGATATTCTTTCATTGGCTGACATACCACAGCTCAGGTTTGCGAAAGCGAAACCGATTAAAAAGATCGATAAAAACTTTAAATTTACCACTTATGTTTCACTTGCAGAAATTTCCTATGAAGAAGGAGATTTAGAGGAAAGTGCAAAATGGTATAAAAAAGCATACAAACTAAAAAAAGATGATTTTGTTTTAAATCAGTTATTAACAATCTTTTATCAAAAGCAGGATTTAAACTCACTTGAAGTGGTTTTATACAAAGTAGATGATGAGAAACTTGTTTATTCATTTTTAACAAAGTTAATACAAAATCAAGATTATCAATTGGCTAAAAATATTTTGGAAGAAAAATTAGATATTGATAAAAATGGATACCTATTCTATGCTGGCGGACTGATTTTTGAAGGCTTAGGAGATCTAAAGAAAGCAGAGCAGTTGTATAAACAGGCTTATGAAAAAAACAGACTCGATAGCTACATAGGATACAGCTATGCAAGGATTTTGGAAATCAATAAAAAACCATATGAAGCATTAAAAATCTATTCTGCAATTGAAAATTTAGAGATGGAGCAAGATCTAAAAGCTGTTGTTAAAAGTCGTATTGATATATTAGGAGGTTCTGTTGTTTTTTAGAACTTCTAAGGGATTTACACTTATAGAGATAGCTATTGTTTTAGTTATATTAGGGCTTTTGCTGGCTTCTGGGATTGGGATTATCAGTATTTTAGTAAAAAACCAGAAGTTTAATGAAACTAAAACAGTTGTAGAAAAAGCTTGTAAAACCATCGAAGGATACGCTATTTCCCATAAAAAACTACCTTCTGATCTAAATTCGTTAGGAATTCCTACAAAAGATTCTTATACAAACGATTTGGTTTATGCTCTTGCAACGAATATGGATTCTCTGGATTTTTGTAATACCGAACCGTCTAACTGGCTATCACTTGATGATAATGGGACTTCAAAGAACATAGCTTTCATTGTTTACAGCAAAGGTGCAAATCTTCACGATGAGACAAAGACGGGAACAGATAGCTATCAAATAAAACCATACGGAACAGATGTTGGGAGTTATAAATATGATGATATTGTTTGTTATGGAGATATAAATTTTCTCAGGGAAAAAGGGTGTCAGGCTTTTGAGATAGTTACCAGTTCTCTGCCAGAAGGAACTCAGTTTTTACCTTATCCGACGGTTAATTTTAAAATTTCAGGAGGAACTTTAAAAGACTGTTCTATTAAGGGAAATTTACCAGATGGAATAGATCCTGCTTCCCCACCTAATTGTTATATCTCAGGAACACCAACAGAAACAGGAACTTTTAATTTTACAGTTACTGTAACAGATACAATAAACAGGAAAACTTTCAAAAATTTTACACTAACTATAAATCCAAATCCTGTAAAAATAACTACTCCTTATTTGCCTTATGCATATAAAGATCAAGATTATTCAGCAGGTTTAACGGCTACTGGTGGAGATGGTAGTTATACATGGAGCATAGATAGTAATGGTGGATTAAGCTCTTTGATAATTAACTCTGATGGAGTTATTTCCATTGACGGTAGTGATTTATCATCTGAAGGAACAAAAGTTATAGGGATTAAAGTCTGTGATACGAATTTTCCATCGGTTTGTGATACAAAAAGTTATACTTTAACCATTCTCTCAGCCTCATCAGGCTCTGGCTCTGGAAGTGGAGGTTCTTCTGGAGGAGGGGGAGGTTCAGGGTCTTCATATTTTTATATTCTAAATATAAAAGATGATATAAGTTTTAAAATAAACTCTTCTGGTACTTGTGTAAATTGGAATCAAGATGAGGTATTAACTATAGATACCTCTACTATAGATGCTAGTAATGATGAATTTATTTTATATTCTACTCCAAATTGTTCTCAATTGGCATGTTCACGTGTTTTAAATGATTTTTATGCCCAAGATATTAATAATAACTATATTATTAAACTTATAGATATAGGTTCAAATAAATGTGTTTTTAATGATTTATAAATATTGGATTATATTTATAATCAAGTGGAATAATAAAAATGTATCAATATCTTCAATAGATAAAACATCTATAAAGTATTATTCCATATTTAATTTTATTCATTTTTTTAAATTTTAATAATTAAATAGTGTATATTACTAAAATTTTAGAATCTGATTTTACAAAATTTATCTCTGATAACTGTTAAAATAGAATAAATTCCTTATCAGGAGGATAGATTTTGAGATTTGTGGTTTTAATCAGTCTGCTTATCATAAATTTTTCTT
>JALVEZ010000087.1 GCA_027030405.1 Hydrogenothermaceae bacterium
TATAATTGTTCCTAAAATTCTTGTTCCAAAAGTTGCCACAAAAAGAATTGGTGAAGGCCATGGCTTTTTCCAGAACCAGTCTTTAATACGTGTGTTATAAATCGTTCCGTGTCCTGCAACAACAAGTTTTGTGAATATAATTGATTGAATTAAATCCTGTGGCAATTTCCAGTATTCTTCAAGAAGAACATAAAGGGTAAACGAAGAAATAACACCTGCAACACCAAGCCAGAAAGCCATTATGTTTATCTCATACATATCCCATCGAACAGGTTTAGGAGAAACTTTGGCATTGTCATAGGCAATGGAAAGAATAGGTATGTCGTTTAGTAGAGCCAGCAAAATAATCATCAAAGCAGTAACAGGGTAAAACTGGAATATCATAATCGATAAAGCCATAAAGAAAACAACCCTGATCGTTTCGGCAATTCTATAGATTGTGTATGCTTCCATTCGTCCAAATATCTGACGTGCTATTTCTATAGCTTTTACAATTACCATGAGACCTGGAGCTAAAAGAACAAGTGCAGCAGCAGCTCTGGCAGCATCAGTTGCATTTGAAACAGCAATACCACAATCAGCTTTTCTAAGTGCAGGAGCATCATTTACACCATCACCTGTCATTCCAACGATATGATCAGCTTTTTGAAGTTTATCCACAATAAAATATTTATCTTCAGGAAATACCTCTGCGAAACCGTTTGCCTCTTCGATGATCTTGATAATTTCTGATTCGTGTCTTTTTACTGTTCCAACAGGAAGTTTAGTATTTTCAAGCTCTTTTTCCACAAGTTTTGCAATTTTTTGAGCTCTCTTTTCTGCTTCTTCTTCTGAAAGATTTTCCTCAACTTCTAAGAGGGCTTTTGTTATTACTTTTGCGAGTATTACATACTCTTCATAGGTTTGTCCACGAAGTTCTCTAGCGCTGTATATTTTATCTCCTATCCCTAAAAGCTTTGCTATATATTTTGCAACAGCAATATTATCTCCAGTCACCATTTTAACTTCTACACCATAACGCTTAGCCTCCTGTATAGCAGGTTTAGAATCTTCACGTGGTGGATCAAAGAGAGGGATTAGTCCTACAAAATGGTATTTTTCTTCATCTGGATTTTTATAAGCAACTCCGAGAGTTCTAAAACCTTTTTCTGCAAATTCTTCTACCCTTTCATAAGCTACATTTTTATCAAATTCTTTTTCATCACAAAGTTCAATAATTACCTGAGGTGCACCTTTTGTAACTGCTATTTTCTTCCCATTACAATCAACCAATGCCTCGGTTCTTTTTCTGACAGGGTCAAATGGAATAAACTTTTCTTGCTTACATTCTTTAACTTTTTCATAAAGCTTATGTTCTTTGAGCCAGTCAAATATAGGAATTTCGATAGGATCTTTATTTTCTTCCTTTGAAGCAAGGGCAGCATAGAACATTAAATCTTCCGTTTTATAACCATCTACTGTAAAAGGAACTGAAACTGTCATCTGATTTTTTGTCAATGTTCCAGTTTTATCTGAACATAGAACATCTACACCTGCCAACTCTTCTATTGAAGCAAGCCTGCTTACAATAACCTGACGTTTTGCAAGGTATAAAGCCCCTATTGCCATAGTAACTGTTAAAACTGCAGGAAGTGCAACAGGAATAGCTGCTACTGTTAAAACAAGTGAAAATCTGAGCAGTTCTTTCCAATCAGCCCCTCGATTTAGTTCAAATAAAATCATTAAAGCCACAATGATTAGAGTAAGAATTATAAGAAAGTTTCCAACTTTGATAACCATTTCTTGAAAATGAGAACGCTGTTCTTTTTCTGCTTTTGCTACAAGTTTTACTGTTTTTCCAAAGTATGTATTAAGTCCAGTTGCCACTACAACTGCAATCATCTCTCCCTGTTTTACAATAGAGTTTGCATAGGCAACATCTCCAGCTTTTTTGGTAACAGGAAGAGACTCACCTGTAAGGGCAGATTGATCCACAAGAATAAAATCCCCTTCTGCAAGTTTAACATCAGCAGGGATTATGTCTCCTATTTTCAGTTTTATCACATCACCAGGGATAACATACCGTGCATCTATCTCTTTCCAAACTCCGTCTCTTAGAACTATCGTTTTCTTAGCAAGTTTTTCTTTTAAAACTTTCAGGGCAGAAAGAGCTTTGTGTTCCTGCCAGAAATCAACACCTGCATTTACAAACAGGAGGATCATAATGATTGTAAAATCTTCCCATTTTTGGACAGATGCAGAAAGAATAGCTGCGATCTCAATCATCCACGGAATAGGACCCCAAAATCGTCGAAATATCCTGTGCCACAGAGGTTCTTCTTTTTCTGGAATTTCATTCAATCCGTATTTTTTTAGCCTTCTTTTCGCTTCTTCTTCAGACAGTCCTTTTTTTAAATTTGTTTGAAATTCTTTGATTACCTTTTCAACAGGTTTATCTTTGACTTCATCAATAACAGCCATTTACCCCTCCTTTTCTTCCTGTTTTCTCCTTTTCATCCAGTCTGAAAAAATAAAGAAACCTGCGAACAAAGCTGCTCCTATTGCTATATAGCCTAAATAATAAAAAATACAGAATAAAATATCTTTTTCACACATTTTTTCCTCCTTATAAGTTTATAAAATTATAAATTTATAGTCTTTAAATTTTTTGTTATTGGAAGATAAAATTTACCGTAATACTCTTTCATCATTCTTCGGGCTCCAAATTGAGCAGTTATTGATTTTATTGATTCTTTCATCATTTTTATCCAGTCTTTTGGTAAATTGTTTTCATCTCTTTTGTAATATAAAGGTATAACCTGATTTTCTAAAATTGAATAAAGTTCTTCTGCATCCTGCTTATTTCTGTCTCTTTCTACTTCATTTTGTCCAAAAATCCATCCATTTTTCCCGTTATAGCCTTCAACCCACCATCCATCTGCCACTGAGAGATGAATTGTTCCGTTTATTCCTGCTTTCATTCCGCTTGTTCCACTTGCTTCTAAAGGTGGTAATGGATTATTCAGCCACACGTCAACTCCGTGAACCATATGCTTTGCCAGAAATTCCCCATAATCTTCAACAAAGGCAATTCTTCCACTAAAAGATGGGTCGTGTGCATACTGAAATATCTTTTGAAGAATTCTTTTACCTTCCAAATCTGCCGGATGTGCTTTTCCTGCAAATATTATCTGAACTGGTTTTCTTTTATCTGTAACAATTTTTCTTATTCTTTCTAAAGAATAAAAAATCAGATCTGGTCTTTTATATCCTGTAAATCTTCTTGCAAAACCAATTGTTAAAACATCAGAATCCAATAATAAGCCTTCAGCTATTGCAACTGTAGGATCAACCCTATCTTCAATCCATCTTTTTCTGACAATTTCCCTCACATAATTAAACAGTCTTATTTTGTTTAATTTTTTTATTTCCCATAATTCATCATCAGAAATTTTATCTATTAATTCCCATATCCTTTTGTCATCTTGAATGTCTAACCATTCTTCACCTAAATTTGAATCATATAATTTTATATTCTCTTCAGCCAACCATGTTGGGAGATGAACTCCATTTGTAACATAATCTATCGGAACCTGTTCTTCAGGTAAATCTTTCCACAGAGAATGCCATATCTTTTTAGTCACTTCCTGATGTTTTTTACTTACTGCATTTCTGTAATTACACATTTTTAATGCAAAAACGGTCATATTAAATCCAGAAGAAGGATCATCTGGATTTGTGCCAAGTCCCAAAAATTCTTCTCTGGACATATTCAATTTTTC
>JALVEZ010000088.1 GCA_027030405.1 Hydrogenothermaceae bacterium
TAAAACATAATTTCCATTAACGTCAACCAGATAACCTTTTGAATCTAATCTGAAATGTCCATTTCTTGTTAACATCTCTCCGTTTTGTGTCCCAACTGTAAAAAATCCCTTTCCAGTAATTGCCACATCAAGGCTTCTTCCTGTCTGTTTTAAACTTCCTTGTTGCAACATAACAGGACTATCTTCGAAACGAGGAAAAACAAATAACTCTCTTGCATCCCCTTTGTTATCTGTCAGTTTCTGGCTCATCTCTTTTATTAATATTTTTTTAAATCCTGTTGTGTTTACGTTTGCTATGTTGTTTGCAGTGTTATCAACCTGCTCCATAGCTCTCTGTCCACCTGCGGCTAATATGTACATCGGCTGGAAATTAACTGCCATTTTATCTCTCCTTAATATAGTTCATCTAATAGTTTCATTCTTTCTTGAGGTGTGATTATATTGGTTATCTTTATTCCAAAATGATTTTTAATGGTGTAAAGTTCTCCCTGAGCTATCAGTTTTCCATTTATTTTCAGGTCAACTGGCTGGGATACGAACTTGTCAAGCTCCACGATACTGTTGGGGTTTAGTTTTAAAACTTCCTCTAAAAGAATTGATGTGCTACCTATTTCTACGGATATTTCCAGAGGAATATCCATTATCATTTTTAATTTTTCGTCCTGAACATCTTCTATTTCTTCTTTTTCTTGATTTGATACTATATCTTCCCACTGGGCAGCCAGATCTTCTTCAGCTGGCTTTTCTTCAGCTGGTTGTTCTTCTGTTCCAGATTCTTCCAACATGCTTTCCCATTCGTCTGCTACAGCATTTTGATCTACTGATTCTTCCTCTGCTTTCTCTTCACCACTTTCTTCATAAGCCACAGACTGTTCCCACTCCTGAGCTAGTTTTTCCTGTTCTGAAAGTTCTTCTGTATTTTTTTCTTCTTCTGCCATTTATTCCTCTTCCTCTTCTTTTTCAATGATTGGTTCTTTTATTAATGCTGCATATCTGTTTTTAACCTTTCCTAATTTGCAAATAAACTTAGGTGCATTATCAACGTAAAGCGTAAGATCTTTGTTTTTTGATGCGTTCAGTTCCAATTCATCACCGATTTCAAGATTTAAAAGATCACCAATTTTTAACTCTTTTCGACACAGCTCAAGATAGAGTTTAACTTCCGTATGAAGCACTTTTCTTTTTAGTTCCCTTTCCCATGAAGGATTATTTTCATTGGAAGAAAACTCTGAATGTATAAGTTCCTTGATAGGAATAAACATTCCATTAGGAAAACAGAAAAATATAGGTGCTTCGTATCCATCTATATCAACAAGACATTCTGAAACAATCACCTTTTCATTTGAAGAAACGATTTTTACTAAATTTGGATTTAGTTCTACGCTTTTCTTCTCAACTTCTACAGGGTAAAGACTTCTCCATGTTTCTTCGAATGTAAGAAGTGCAGTATCTATAAAATCTTCTATGACCCTGAGTTCCAGTTTTGTAAATTCTCTTCCTTCCACTTTAAAAGGTTTAGCTGGGCCACCGAAAAGAACACTGATTATTACAGATACAAGTCTTGAATCTATTATAAAAAGGGCATTTTCTTTTAATGGTTTCATAGATATGACAACATAACTTGAAGGAAGTGGTATTTTTGACATGAATGTATTGAATCTTGTTACATAAATACTATCCTTAGATACCATATTAACTTGAGGAATATATCGTCTAACTTCTTCCCTGAAAATTTTTACCCATCTTTCGAAAATGAGTTCTAATCCAGGAAGACCACCTTTTTTTATTTTTTCAATCTGTGAAAAGTCAAAAGGTTCTATCTCTTTTTTTACTTTTGTTTCTTTTTTTCCACCACCTAATAAAGCATCTATCTCTTCCTGAGATAAGAAATCTTCTGCCATAACACTCCCTGACAAATTGTTTATACATCTTTTCGGAATCTTTCTGTTTTAGTTAAGGTTTTGATAAAATTGTTGAAAAATGGATCTTTTATGAAAAGTATCATAAAAACTAAGGCTTGAAAATATAATAATATTATTCGATTTTGTAAAGAAATTGAGATCAAATATCAATAAAACATCTAATATAAATAAATAGGGAGATGAGGTGTAATCAAAGTTTTCTAAAATAAAATTTCCTTTTGTTTTAAAAGCTTGTTTCATCTTAAAATATAAATTGATTTTATAGGAGGCAAAATGAAAATAAAAACAATTTTTAAAAGTGCGGTTTTATCATTTTTAATTATAAATAGTTCTTTCGCAATAACAGAAAAACCATTTATTTTAAAGCACGTCTATCATCACCATGAGGTAAATCTTGTTGATTCTCTTGTTTATCAACAGATAGAAAGTTACGGTGCTTTTTATAATGAGACAAATATATTTTTTACTTACGGAATAACTCCAGTAGATGAAATATTCTTAAACGGTGCGGTTACACTGGGAAATGGAATTGTAAAACATACTGAAAAATTGGGTTACACTGTTGTTCCTACAGGTGCTGATATTCAGGATGATGTGGAAGATATAAATGGGACAGGTAGAAAGCATATATTAGAGCTGTGGTATCACAGAACATTTAAAAAACTGGATTTTGTGATAGGTATAATTGACTCAACTGCTTTTGTTGATGAAAATGAATATGCAAATGACCAGAACGTTCAGTTCTTAAACAATGCCTTTGTTAATAACCCTGTTGCTCCGCTGGTTTCTTATAACCCAGGGATATTTTTGAAATATTCTGATGAGAACAAAGAATACAAGTTTGTTCTTATAGATAATGATCCTGACGACGGATATGTAGGCGTATTCCAGTTTAACTATTCAGGACAAAACTGGAATATAAGACCTTATGTTTATAATGTTTTTGATACAAATTCGGATAACAATGGTTTTGGTGTTTCTGCCGATTATACTCAAGGAAAAACAGGATATTTCTTTAGAATCGGAATTCCTTTCCAGAATCAGAACAGTTTTTATAGTGCAGGCTTAGAAAAAAGATTTATTAAATCAAAAAAAGATAAGATTGGATTTGCCCTCGGTATCATCAACAAACAGAAAAATGCTTATCTGTCTGAATTTTACTATGCATTTAACATAAACAAACATATCTCCACTACATTTGATATACAGTATATGAAAGAGTATAAAGATGATATCATTTTCGGTGGAAGGCTTTATTTAAGTTATTAAAGGAAGAAAAAATGGAACTGTTTAGAAACAAACTTATAAATATTCAGTTGGAAGACAGCGAAGTTCCGTGGCTCAAAATCTTCACAAATCAGCCATATAAAGAATTTACAGATTTAGATAAGGAAACAAGAGATGAAGTTATTAGAGTCTGGGAAATTGTTGAAAAGGAAATGAGAGAATTTTACCAGCCTGATAAGATCAATGTTGCTTCATTCGGAAACTATTTACCGCATTTTCACCTTCATATTATGGCAAGGTTTAAAAATGATTCATACTTTCCAGAACCTATGTGGGGAAAGAAACAAAGAGAAGGTAAATTAGATCTTCCTCCAATTCAGCAGTTTTTAGACATACTTATCCCTAAACTGTGATGCATAAAGTTTTTGTGTATGGAACTTTAAAAAAAGGTTTTAAACTTCATCATCATCTCGAAAATGCCAAATTTTTAGGAGAAGGTTTTATTTGGGGATATGATCTATATAACGTGGGCTGGTATCCAGCAGCTATAAAAGGAA
>JALVEZ010000089.1 GCA_027030405.1 Hydrogenothermaceae bacterium
GTTTTTTAACAAAATAGTGGAAACTAAAAATAAAAATGAGATTGTTCATCTTCTCAATACGGAGATAAAAGACTTTTTTGAATGTAAAAAGGTAACTTTTTCAAATCAGAAAGAAAGAAATGCTTATTGTTACAATATGGGCGGAAATATTATTAAAAAAACAGATGAATTTTTATGCTTTAAAATAGATAAAAATCTATCAAAAGAAGAACAGGAATTTTTAAGTTCAATATCTAAACTTGTTTCATTATGGCTGGAAAGATTACAACTAATAGAACAACTTAAAGAACTTTTAGGGAAGGCAGAATCATCTTCAAAATCAAAATCAGCATTTATTGCAAATATGTCCCATGAACTCAGAACACCTTTAAATTCAATAATAGGATTTTCCCAGTATATGGAAACATCAACTGATCTTTCTGATGAATACAAACAGGTTGCCAGAAATATAAAAGTTTCAGGTGAACATCTCCTTTCTTTGATAAATGATATCCTTGATTTTGCAAAAATAGAAGCAAAAAAAGTAAAACCTAAAATCGAGACTTTTAATCTTAAAGAACTTCTAAATGAACTTTACATAATAGTAAGTCCGATGGCAAAAGAGAAAGGACTGGATCTAATTTTTCCAGATAATGTTAACCTTACAGTTCAAACAGACAGAAAAATGCTAAAACAGATCCTTTTAAATCTTTTGTCTAACGCAATCAAGTTTACAGAAAAAGGATATGTGAAGCTTGATATAAAAGAAGAAGATGGAAAAGTTATATTTATTGTGAAAGATACAGGTATAGGAATAGCAAAATCAAATCTTGACAAGATATTTGAAGATTTTGAGCAGATACAAAATCCATTACAAAGAAAATATAAAGGAACAGGATTAGGACTTGCTTTAGTGAAGCGACTAACAAAACTACTAAATGGAAATATAAAAGTTGAAAGCAAAGGTATAGGAAAAGGTTCTAAATTTATTTTAGAAATTCCAAACAAATAAATCCTACTATAAAATTTCAGCTAAATATTTTAAAATATTAATTTATACATAACTTGGAGGAGTCAAATTGGAATATATCTATTTTGAAGGCAGATTTGTACCAGAAGATGAAGCAAAAATAAGTATAAAAACTAATTCTTTTCACTACGGAACAGCAGTTTTTGAAGGTATCAGAGCGTATTACGACAGAGAAACGGATAAGATGTATGCACTTTTCTTTAAAGAGCATTATGAAAGATTGTTCCAAAATATGAGAGTCCTTAATATGGAGATAAAAGAATCTATCGATCAGCTTGTGGAAATAACCAAAGAGCTGGTTAAAAAGAACAATATAAAAAGTGATATATACATAAGACCTATAGTGTATTTTTCAGATACTGCTATCGGGCCGAAACTGTTGGATTATAATGCAAAAATTGCGATTTATACATATCCGTTAGGTGATTATATAGATGTGAATTCTGGAATCAAAGCTATTGTTTCTTCATGGACAAGATTAAATGACAATATGATACCTCCAAGGCTAAAAGTGGCTGGTGCTTATGTAAACAGTGCATTTGCTAAAACGGAAGCTATACTTGCAGGGGCAGATGAAGCAATCGTTTTAAATAAAAACGGATATGTTTCAGAAGGTTCAGCCGAAAATATATATATAGTTAGAAACAAGAAGTTAATAACACCTCCAGTTTCAGATGATATATTGGAAGGAATAACCCGCTGGGCTGTAATGCAGATAGCTAAAGATTTAGGCTATGAAGTTGAAGAGAGAAGTATAACAAGAACGGAACTTTATGTGGCAGATGAAGTGTTTTTCTGTGGGACAGGGGCACAGGTTTCACCTGTTGTAGAAATAGATAATAAAAAAATAGGAGATGGGACACCAGGGGAAATTACAAAGCAGATACAAAAGATTTATTTTGATGCTGTAAGAGGAAAAATAGATAAGTATAAAGACTGGGTGTCTCCAATAGAATAAAATTGGAATTAAGCAGATATATTGAATACAGTTTACAGGATGAATTTGATATAAGTTTACAGAAAGAGATTTTTTCAATTTCTGTTAATACTACTAAAAAAATAAAAATTGAACAAAATAAGAAAAAAATAAAAGTTTTAAACAGTTCATTAGGATTTGATGGAGACCTAAACCTCTCTTCAAATCCTATCTTTCTTTCATCACTTGATGCTGAAGAAATTTTTGAAAATAAAAAATCATTAGACAACAACATTCTTTATATTCAAGATGATTTAGAACTATCAAAACTTAAAAATTTAGAGATATTAGAAAATATTGTTTTGTTATCGAATAAAGTTGTTTCTAAACCGTTATACATAAAACAATTTCCTGTATTTTTTATAAAAAATAGGTTAGAAAGAGAAAAGCCAATTGATATAAAAGTTAAAACTAAAAAATCTGAACTTAAAGGGATAAACTATTTTATAGATTTTGGGTACGGTTCATACTATCTGTATGTTGTTTTTCCTTACGATTCTTATCTTCAAACTGTTGACGATCTGAGTTTTCATAGTAGTTTTAAAGTGTTAAAAGATATCATAAGAAGAATTCTCAAAGTAAAGTATCCCCGAGGATACAGAACAAGGATTCTTATCGCGGATCTGTTTTATTTCAATTATGCAGGTTTAAAAAATCATCTGGAAAATATAAATATGGATAATGTTCTTTCATTTGTAAATTTAGAAGGGACAGGAGCAGGGAACGAAAAACTGATTTTAAGAAATAACAGAAAATTGCTTGATCCTTTTACAATAAAACGTATAAACAGCCTTTTTTCTAAAATAGGATTTGAAATAAAAAAAGAACGATTCAAAAATATCACAAACATAGACGAAATTATAAAAGATAGACCTATTATTTGGTTTTATTCTCAGCCAAATGAAAATCTTTATAATATTCAAAAAGAGTTTTTAACAGATGATTTTGTACATCGGGTAAGTTCAGGACTTTTTTATTTGATAAATAATTTGTATAAAGGATTGTTATGATTTATGAAATCTTAATAAGATTCATAATAGCTTTATCGGTTATATATGTATCTTTCAGTCTTGATTTAGAGTATAAAATAGCGTCATCTATTCTTGCCACAATCTATTTTTTCCAATATCTTATAATGCTCCCATTTCAAAACGGAAAAGTTTATAGATATATAAATTTTATTATCGATATAGCTTTTATCTCTCTGTACACATATCTCTTTCAAAATCCATATTTTGCTTTGTTTGTGTTACCTTTCAGCATAGATTTTTTAAGATCTAAAATTGATTTTAATGTCTATCTTTTTCTATCATTTATCCCCCTCTTAATAGGATTTTATATATCAGGATTTTCAGATATTTTGCATATTTTTATATATTCTTCTGTGTTTTTAGGAATATTTAAAATGTTTAAAATTACAGAACAATCAAAAAATTATATAGACTCAATAAAAGAAAAAATGGAAAATCTTTACATAAAAAATCTTGTTTATCAGGATAAATTAGAACAAAAATCAAACTTAATAAAACTGGTTAAATTATCCCAAAAGCTAAAAAATAAAAAAATAACACTGAAAAGCTGGATTTTTGGGCTTTATGACATGTTAAATGCAGATGGAATTCTTCTTTTTGATCTAAAAAAACGAAAATGTATCAATATAGGAGATGCAGAATGTAATAAAGATGTATTGAAATATATAACAGACCCTTTTGAA
>JALVEZ010000090.1 GCA_027030405.1 Hydrogenothermaceae bacterium
AATGGAATGATATATCAAGAAGGAAAGAGTGTGGCAAAGTTAGGTATAAAGAATGCACAAACGGTGAAACCAGTTGGAAATACCTATTACATTGCAAAAGGGAATTTAGCACAATCAGACTTTAAAATCCATCAAGGATATTTAGAATCTTCAAATGTTAATCCTGTGGAAGAAATGGTTGGACTTATAAATGCCCAGAGAAGATTTGAAATATACGGAAATCTTATAAAGTCTTTAGACACTGTGGAACAACGTTCCCACGAAATAGGAAAAGCTTAAGGAGGATTAAATTATGATAAGAGCATTATGGACGTCAGCATCAGGTATGCAGGCCCAGCAAACAAACCTTGATGTTATATCAAACAATATAGCAAACGTAAATACTACAGGTTTTAAAAGTTCAAGGGCAAATTTTGAGGATCTTATTTATCAGGACATAAAAGATCCTGGTGTTTTAAGTTCCAATGAAAGTAGAGTTCCTACAGGAATACAGATTGGATTAGGAACAAAGCTCTCTGATGTGAGTAAAGTTTTTTCGCAGGGAAGCCTGATAAAAACAGATAGACCCCTTGATATTGCCATACAGGGAGAAGGATTTTTTAAGATTGAGATTCCTGGCGGTGGAGAAGCATACACAAGGGCAGGAAACTTTCAGGTTGATAATGAAGGATATGTTGTAACCCCCGAAGGTTATAAGCTCAGCCCTAACATCCAGATAAGTTCACCTGAAACAATGGTAAGTATATCAATAAGTCCAAACGGAAAGGTAATAGTGGTTAGAAATGAAGGAGGACAGCAAACAACTGAAGAGCTTACAGACATAAAACTATACAGATTTATGAACCCTGCAGGACTAAAAGCAGTAGGACAAAATCTTTATGTATATACAGATGCGTCTGGTGAGCCTGTGGAAGGAGATCCGAATACAGATGGATTTGGAAAACTATCTCAGGGATTTTTAGAAGCGTCAAATGTGAACATTGTTGAAGAAATGGTTAACATGATTGTTGCTCAAAGGGCTTATGAAATAAACTCAAAAGGTATCACAACAGCAGATGAAATGTTACGAGTGGTCAGTAATCTCAAATCATAAAAAGATAATACTCAGTTTTACTGCGATACTGCTTTTTTTTCAAAGTAGTATCGCAGGGCTTAATATAAAAATAAAAAAGTTCTGTAAAGTTAAAAACGAGTATGTAACACTTTCAGACATTGCCTTTATAAAAGGAAATGAAGATCCAGAATTCATAGAATTTCTCTCCAACATAAGATTAACAAAAGCACCTGAACCACCAGACACAAAAATTGTAACCAGATCGGAAGCAATCAAAAAGTTAAAAAAATACCATATAGATACAAACTCAATAAAATTTTCAGGTGCACAAAAATGTCTTGTTGCATTTGATTCAGAAAAAATTGATTCAAAACTGTTGAAAAAAAAGATCAGGCAGTATATTAAACAAAAATATTCAGACTTTAAAATAATTGCAATTTCAATTCCTGAAAAAGAGTTATATCTGTCAAAAAACTACAAAATAAAGATAAAAGAGAGAAACAAAACCAAAAATTATTTATATCTTACTCTGATCATAGATCAGGATAGTTTTTCATCCCAGAAAATTCAGGCAACTGTGAAATTTGACAGAATTGTAAAGGTCGTTGTAGCAAAAAGGGATATTCCTAAAAACAAACTAATCACTATTGAAGATGTTCAACTTGCCGAAAAGGAAATAAGAGGAAGAGATTACTTTCATAAGTATGAGGAAGTTTTAGGAAGCAGAGCAAAGAGAGACATAAAAGAAGGAACAATTTTAAAGAAATATATGATTGTTCCAAGTTATAAAGTGAAAAAAGGTAGAAAAGTGAAAATCATTTATACAAAAGGAAATATACGGATAGAACTCTTAGGAAGAGCATTACAGAATGGAAAAATCGGTGACGTTGTAAAAATAAAAAATATATCATCTGGGAAGGTAGTAAGATGCAAAGTTATTGGAAAAGATTTGGTAACGGTTCAATAAAAATATTATCAGCAGTAACTGTACTGTTTATTGTTTCATGTGCAAAAAAAACGGTCGTAACATACCATCCGATGGAACCAAAACCACCTGAAATTCAGGAAGAAAATGATAATCCGCCTCCAGGCTCACTTTTTAAAGGAGATAACAATCTTTTTTCTGATGACAAGGCACATTCTGTAGGAGACATAATAACTATAAAAGTTGTAGAAAATATTACAGGTTCAGGAAGTGCAGACACAAAATCAAGCAGAAACACAAATTTAGGATTAGATTTTCCTTCACCTACAATAATGGGAAAACAGGTTCCTTCCAAAACTCCAATAGCAAGTGTTAATGCAGGTTCATCAAATCAGTTTAAAGGACAGGGAAACACCAGCAGAAAAGCAAAGCTGATAGCAAATATATCAGCAAGGGTGGTAAAGGTTTATCCGAATGGAAATCTTTTTATTGTTGGGAAAAAGAAGATAAAAATAAATGAAGACCTCCAAGTAATAACCATTTCAGGAATAGTAAAACCGACTTACATACAACAAGATAACTCTGTTTTATCTTCTCAGATATCGGATATGCAGGTTGAGTATAACGGTCAGGGATTTGTGGCTGATAATCAGGAACCAGGCTGGTTAGCAAAAATCTTAGTTAAGATATGGCCGTTTTAAAGGTGAAAAAATGAGAAAAGCAATCTTTTTGTTACTGTTTGTAGGACTATTTTTCAATATAGGAAATGCAGTTCCTGTGAAGATTGGGACGGAAGTTAATATTGTAGGAGTGAGAACAAACTTTCTAACTGGATATGGTATAGTTGTTGGTTTAAAAGGAACAGGTGATGGAACAACCAGTATTTTCACACTGATCAGTATAGCCAATATGCTGAAAAAAATGGGAATTTTTATAGATCCTAAACAGGTTAGAACAAAAAACGCAGCGGCAGTGATGGTGACTGCAAATATGCCACCGTTTGCAAAATCGGGAATGAGATTTGACGTAACAATATCATCAATAGGTGATGCTAAAGACATAGGGAATGGCGTTCTTATTCGAACACCACTTTTCGGGCCTGATGGGAAGGTTTATGCTTTTGCACAAGGGCCTGTTTCCACAGGAGGAGGTTTTTCAGTTTCAAACAAAGGTGGAAAGTTAGAAAAAAACCATCCAACCAGCGGGATTATTGTAAATGGAGGGATAATAGAAAGGGATCTTCCATTTTCTTTTGAAAAAACAAAAGAGATCAAGCTCACGCTGAAAAATCCAGATTTTAATGAGGCGTTTGAAATAGAAAGAGTTATAAATGAATCATTTAAAAATCAGATTGCAAAAGCAGTAGATCCATCTACAGTTGTCGTAAAACTTCCAGAAAAAGAAGAACCTGTAAGATTTGTATCAAAAATCGTAAATCTAAAAATTAATGTAGATCAGGAACCTACCGTTGTTATTTACGAAAGAACGGGAACCGTAATAATGAGTGGAGATATAAAAATAGACACTCCTGTTTATGTATCCCATGGAAACATATACGTGGCAATATCAAAGCAGCCTAAAGTTTCGCAACCGCCGCCTCTGTCAGGAGGAGAAACGGTTGTTACAGAAGAGGTAAAAACTGCAGTGGTAGAAGAAAATGGAAGAATTTTCGGAATTAAATCTCCTTCATTGAAAGATCTTGTGAATGCATTAAATGAGTTAGGAGTATCGCCACGGGATCTTATAGCAATTATTCAGGCTATTAAAAAAGCTGGAAAACTACACGCAAAAGTTGTTGTGATGTGAGGTTAGGATAATGATAGATAGAGTAAAACCTTATTGGGATATTAACAATCTGTCTCAGATGAAAACAAAAGAAGATGTAGCAGAAGCATTTGAGGCTTTTTTCATCAGAACTATGATAAAAGAGATGAGGAAAAGTGTTCCAGAAGGAATATTCGGTAAGTCCTATGCATCCAAAATGTATTTAGATATGATGGATATGCAAATGGCACAAACAATTGCCTCTTCAGACAGCTTGAAAATCAAAGAATTTATCGTCGAAGCTTTAAATCAAAAAGAAAAAGCCGAAGGGATAAACATATATAAAAACATTCAGAAAAATGAAAAATAAAAAATTTAACAGTGAGGCAGAAATCTTAAAAGGTGAATTCCTATGCCAGAAGTTTTAAGTCTAACATTTAATAAAATACATCAATATTCTGATGCTATCGTTGTTGTCCTTTTGATGGCAATACTGGCAGCAATGATACTGCCAATTCCTCCATTTTTATTGGATATTTTACTTACTTCAAGTATAACTTTTTCTCTTGTCATACTGATGACGACTATATATATTGGAAAGCCTTTAGAACTATCATCGTTCCCATCTTTGCTGCTCCTTGCCACTTTATTCAGACTTTCTCTTAATGTGGCATCAACAAGAAGAATTTTACTTCACGGACACGAAGGGCCAGATGCAGCAGGTCAGGTGATTCAGGCATTCGGTCAGTTTGTAGTCGGTGGTAGTTATATTGTCGGGATTATTGTGTTTATTATTCTGGTCACGATAAATTTCATTGTTATCACTAAAGGAACGGAACGTATCTCGGAAGTGGCAGCACGTTTTACCTTAGATGCATTACCTGGTAAGCAGATGGCTATCGATGCAGATCTGAATGCAGGCTTGATAGATGAAAAAGAAGCTCAAAGAAGAAGGGAAGAAATAGCAAAAGAAGCAGATTTCTACGGAGCAATGGACGGTGCCAGTAAATTTATCCGTGGGGATGCAGTAGCAGGGATCATTATTACCATAGTGAATATTTTAGGTGGGATAGCCATAGGAATGCTACAGCACGGAATGGATTTTCAAACGGCAGTTCAAAACTTTACAATACTCACCGTCGGTGATGGACTTGTTGGTCAGATTCCTGCTCTGGTGACGTCAACTGCTGCAGCTTTAATGGTTACAAGGGCCGTTGCATCGGAAAATTTAGGTAAAGAAGTTTTTTCACAGCTCACAAATTTTCCAAAAGCTTTATATATGGCATCAGGAGCTTTATTCGTAACTGGTATTGTTCCAGGAATGCCGTTCATTCCGTTTATGCTTTTGGCAATGCTACTTGCACTTACGGCTTACTCAATGGAAAACCTTCTGAAGGAAAAGAAAAAAGCAGAAAGTGAAGAAAAAGCAAAAGAACTTTTAAAACAAACACAGGAAGAGGAAGAAGAGGAAAGAATAGAGGATCTTGTTCCTCAGCCTGAGATGATCTCCCTTGAGATAGGTTATGGACTTATAAACTATGTTGATGAAACCAAAGACGGAGAGATCATAAAACGGATAAAAGCGTTAAGAAAACAACTGTCTAAAGAGTTAGGAATAATAATTCCTTTAATTCATATTAAAGATAATTTAGAGCTGAAACCAGGTGAGTATAGAATTCTTATCAAGGATATTGAAGTCACCAGAGGTGAAGTTGTTCCTGGAAAATATCTTGCAATCGATACAGGTTCTACCAAAGGTAAGATTGAGGGACAAAAAACTAAAGAACCTACATTCGGATTGGATGCCTACTGGATAGATGAATCTCAGAAAGACAAAGCTAAGATGTTAGGATATACGGTAGTTGACATTCCTACGGTTATAGTTACTCATCTCTCAGAAACAATCAAAAAACATTCTTATGAAATATTAGGCAGAGAGGAAACCAAGCAGCTGGTTGATGCCCTCGCTAAAAAATATCCTGTTGTGAAAGATATTGTTCCTGATCAGGTTCCTCTGAACATTGTTCACAGAGTTCTCCAGAATCTATTAAAAGAAAATATTCCTATAAAAGATCTGTTAACGGTAATAGAATCTTTATCTGATAACATTGTTAAAACAAACGATCCAGAAATACTGACAGAGTTTGCAAGACAATCTTTAGTCAGATTAATAACATCTTTATATGCAAAAAATAATGAACTGTATGCAGTGGCTTTAGGAGCTACAACAGAAAACTATATTTTACAAAAAATAAAAGAAAATGACGGAAATCTTCCTCCTCTTGACCCTATGTTTGTTCAAAACCTTGTTAAAGAGTTAGGTAAATATATGGAGCAGTTTGTTATCCAGCAGGCAAATCCAGTTCTGATAACATCACCGGCAATCAGAAGATATGTAAAAGCAATAATAGATTCATATCTGAATAACTATGCAGTCTTATCTTATTCCGAGATTGATCCGAAAACTAAAGTAAATATCATCGGGATGGTGGAGTTAAATGGAAATTAAAGTATATGAAGGACACGATTTAGAACAGCTCATCCAGAAAGCAAAGGAGGAGTTGGGAGAAAATATAAAGATCCTGTATTACGAGGTGGAAGAAGAAAAAAGCTGGCTTCCACTAAAAAAGAAAAAAAAGCGGTATAAGCTTTTTGTAGAAGAACTCCCCGAAGAAAATAGTAGCAGTAGTTTTGAGGAAGCACTTTCAAAGGAAACCATAACTTCTACTGCCACAATAGATCTGGACAAGGTTGTTGAAAAAATAGAAAAAGTTATTGATAAAAAGTTGGAAAATATTATGGTTTCTACATCAATGAACAGTTCTACATCATTGGACTTTTTTGAAACAGGATTTCCAATAGAAGATTTAAAAGAGTTCACAGGAGAAGCAGTTGATCTTATTAAACTTCTTATATCAAAAGAAGTGGAACCTGATGTGGCAAAAATGGTTGTTAAAGAAGCCTGTGGTCTTGATATGGAAACAAACAAAATGGATTTAAGTGCTCCTACATTTAAAGAAGCATTAACTAAAGGGATTCTAAAATATGTAAAATTTACAGGGCCTTTGAAAGTTGAAAAAAATAAACTAAAAGTCGTAACCTTCGTAGGGCCTACAGGAGTAGGTAAAACAACTAATCTATTTAAGATTGCTTCCGAATTAGTAATTAATCAAAATCTTAGAGTTGGAGCCATCAGCACTGACACTTTTAAAGTTGGAGCTATCCAGCAAGCAAGAGCTTATGCAAATATTTTAAATATTCCTTTTTATGCAATAACAGACTCTAAGAACCTGAGAAAGACATTGTTAGATATGCCAGATTTAGATGTTATTTTGGTTGACACGGTAGGGCGAAGTCATTATGACTACTGGAGATTAGGAGAAATCAAAGAGATATTAAGTGGTGGAAGCGACTGGATGGAAACTGCACTTGTGATTAGCTGTAATACTAAAAATAAAGAAGCTTTAGAAATAGTGAATAGATATAGAACATTTTTCCCGATAAATTATTTATTTTTTACAAAAATTGATGAAACATCAGATCCAGGAATACTGCTCAATCTTCCAATTAAAACAGGGATTCCTGTTTCGTATATTAGCACAGGACAGAGAGTTCCTGAAGATTTAAGAGTGTTAAACGCAAGCAAAATAGCAGAATATTTATTAGGTGAATAATGGAAGAGCAAATCCAGGGATTACGACAACTTATTGAAACAAAAGAAACACTTGTAAACAGCAAGTTTATTTCTATAGCCAGTGGAAAAGGTGGTGTAGGAAAAACAAACTTTGCAGTAAATTTTGCATACACACTTGCAAACGAATTTGGTAAAAAAGTTTTATTGATAGATGCAGATATTGGTATGGGCAATGTACATATCCTTTTAAATATGAATCCAGAAAAAAATATGAAACATCTGCTTAACGGTGAAGACATAAACGATATTATTACCCATGTCAAAGGATTTGATGTTCTTTTTGGATTTTCTGGAATTGACAGTTTGATAGAACTTGAAGATCTTGCAGTTCACAGAATTCTCAGTGGTTTAGATAAAGTATCATCACAGTATGATTACATAATTATAGACAATGGAGCAGGGATCAGCACTAAGGTTATGAGCTTTCTCAGAGCATCAAATAAAGCATATTTAGTGACCACATCAGAACCAACAGCACTTATGGATGCATATGCATTGATTAAATCTTTAAACAGACTTTACGGATACTCAAAATTTAAAATAGTTGTAAATATGTGTAGAAATAAAAATGAAGAGATAGAAGTATTTGAGAAACTTAATAATTCCACAAGAAAATTCCTTGATCTGAATCTTTCACTTGCAGGTGGATTGTCATACTCTAAAAATCTTCAAAAAGCAGTTGAGAATAAAGCAATTGTTGTCGAAGAGTTTCCTACAGATAGTTATAGTTTGGATATGAAAAGAATAGCTTCCATAGAAGTTGGGGAGCCGATTAAAGAAGAAAATCCAAACTTCTGGGAGAAGGTATTTACCTTCTTAAAACGAGGATAAAAAAGGAAACTCATGGAACAGGTAGAAGAAAGAACAGAAATAGACGAAAAACAAAAAGAGCAGATAGTTTTAGAAAATCTGCCTCTGGTAAAAAAAGTAGCAAGTAAAATCTTCCATAAACTACCAGACTGTGAAATCGAATTCGACGATCTTGTCAACACTGGAATAATCGGTTTAATGAAAGCAATAGACAAATATAACAAAGACAAAGCCAAATTTTCCACCTATGCTTACATAAAGATAAGAGGAGAAATTTTAGATTTCCTAAGAAAACAGGAAGTTGTCCCACGCTCAATGAAAGAAAAAATAAAAAAAGAAAAAGTGAATGATGATGACAAGCACCTACCCCTTTCAAACACGGCAGTTATGGTCAGTATAGATAAAATGCTTTCCTCCGAAGACGAAGGTTTTAGAATAGTAGATACACTGGTATCTAAATTTAAGTCGCCTGAAGAAGAAGTGATAATAAAAGACACAAACGAAAAATTGAAAGAAGCCATAGAAAAACTAAACGACAATGAAAAAGCAGTTCTTCAAATGATATATTTTGAAGAAAGGGATCTTAGATATATTTCAGAAAAGTTAAACATATCCTTCTCAAGAGTATCACAGATAAAATCACAGGCAGTCAAAAAGTTAAAAACCCTTCTCGTCCTTTAAAAATCACCTGTTAATGAAATAAAAAAAATTTCCGAAATAAATACAGGGTAGAAATTTTGTTAACTCAGGTGAATTTATGGAAATATTACAGGCAGAAATAAAAACAGCAGTTCATAAAAAAAAGAAAATCAGTAAAAAACTAAAAAATGATCTATTCTCTAAACTTTTTGAAAATAACATAAAGAATTTAAAACCAGACCTCGGTAAAAAATTAGACAAAACACAGATTTCTGAAGGAAAACATAAAAAATTAGATAAAAAAGCAGAAAATATCATACTGTCAAAAACCCAGTATGCATTTATGACACAAAATCATTTTGAGATCTCTCACGACTTACAAAAAAATAATAATATCTTAAAAACAGGCAAAGAAAATGTTTCAAACAAAAATGAAGAACTAAGAACATCTAAAAACATCAAAAATGCTATTACACCTGAAAATACAAATATCAAGCAGACAAAAGTAACTGTGCAAAAAGCTAATCTTAATGATCTAAAAATAAATAAAACGATTTTCTTTCATAAAAAACAAATTTCTGAAAGAGAAATTACACAATATAGACAGACCGATATCTCTGACACAAAACGATTTAAAAATAGTCCTGCAAAAACTGAAGAAGAATTTACAATCAAACAGGAACAGCAAAATAAAAAATATACCCAGCTTTCAGAACAAAAAATCACAGATCAAAAATTAGACACCAGAGAGTTTTTTAAGCAAATAAATTTAGATAATATTGAAAAATCGAACAAAAAGGAAGGAAAAAATACGGTCAATCCATCAAAAACATTACATCAAGAGATAAAAAAAGATGATATTGATTTTTCAGTTAATCAAAAAAGCGATTTTAAAATAAAAACTAAAAATCAACAAAAAACATCACAAAAGGTAGGAACAGTTAAAAAAACCAATGACAAACGAGAGCAAAATAAAAAATTAGAAAAAAATGAATCAAAATCATTTCAAACTTTTACACAGGTAAAAACGGAGGAAAAGTTTAAATCGTTTGAAACATTGGAAAGTGTTGGAAAGCAAAAACTGTCACAAGGCAAAAATTTAAAAACTAGATTTAACCCTAAACATCCTAATTATGAACGATTATCCAGAACCACAAAATCAAAAACAGATAACCATACATATTTAAAAAATACCGATAATAGATCAAAATCGATAAATGAGTCTCATAAAAACGAACCTCAGATTCAAACAAAAGTAAAAATAGATTTAAATCTAAAAAGAAATAAAACAGGAAATATAGAATTTCACGCTCTTAATCAAAAGCATCAGACAAAAATCTCTAAACACGAACAAAAGATTAGGGAACAAATAACTGTAAAAAGTTTTGATAACATACAAAACAGCCAAGCCATAGGAAAGAAAGAAAAACCTACGCTAAAAAATGAAAATTCTATAAAAGCAGAAACCATAAAACCCAGTTCATCAAGAAAGAAGATAAAACAGGTTATAAACAACACAGTTTCTATAAAAAATAAAAAGTTAGAAACGAATATAAAGCATTCAAAACAAGTTCAAATTCAGGATAAACAACCTGAAAATTATGAAATGAACTTTATTCCTGTTGAACCTAAGAAGATTACCAGTGAAAAAGCTGATAGATCTGAACCACAAATAAAAACTGAAACTGTTCAAAATCAAGATACACCATTAATAGAACAAACTTCGGGTAACGATACTCCAGATTCTAATTTTGATTTCATCTCGGAAACTGGTGATACAGCAGAATTCCACCAAAATGAAACACCTGACAACCAGTTCGAACAGCATTTAAATAAAAACAACTACAACCTGAACTTAAAAATGAACAACATCTCGCTTAATATAAACTTACGAAATCAGATACTGAATATGGTTATAAACCTGAACAATAACTTACTTTCAAACAACTCAGATCTGAACAATGAGATAAAGTCGATTTTAACAGAATCAGGTTTTAAAAACTTTAATATTGTCATACGAGACAAGAACAAAAAAGCAGTAATCAGCTCTGAGAAGATTTATACATCAACAGCTAAAACAAGAATAAAAGAAAGAGAAATCGATGTTAAGGTTTAAATATACAGGTATCTTTTTAGTATTTTTCATTTTATTCAATTTTTCCTCAGGTCAAGAAAAATCAAAACTAACAAATCCTATCGAAGAGTCTGCAAAGCAGGTTGAAGAGCAGCTTAAAAATATTTCCCAAGAACAGACACCGAAACTTTCCAAAGATGAAATCAAAGCATTATGGGAAGAAGGAATAAGACAATACAACAATTTTTCTTATTATACGGCGATTGATATTTTTTCAAAAATTCTAAAGCATAAAGATTCAGAATATTATCCCCACGCCCTTTTTATGATGGCAAAGATTTACTACCAGATAGGAAAAAGGACTGGATTTAAAAAATATCTTTGGTATGCAATTTACTATATAAACACTTATATCGCAGATACCACAAAAGATGATTGGGAAACACTTTATCTAAAAGGTCTTGTTTATGAAGCATTAGGTTTCTATGAAAGAGCCCTTGCCCTTTACAAGCTGGCACAGGCAGAGTCTGTAACCCTTGAGGAAGAAACAAAAACGTTAATAGGAATGCTAAGAAGTGTTGTCGGCATGGGCAAAATGGATATGTTCACCAAATATCTTATCCTGATCAATTTAGATGTTTTAAAAGAAGCCCAAAGAAAAGAACTTAACTTCATAAAAGGAATGGTTGATTTTGCAAATGGAGATTACAAAGAAGCACTTAACAAGTTTATAAAAACATACAAAAATTATGAATCTTATCTTATAGAAAATCCGAGTTATTACTATATGGTAGGAGAGACGGCTTATAGACTTGATAGATACACATTTGCCAAGCAAGTTTTCAGAAGACTTATCAGTGTAGTAAAAGATCCAGTTATCATAAGAAGATCAATACTCAGAATAGGAGATATAGACAACAACTTAGGTGATACAAAATCTGCAGTTAACTTTTATTATCTGCTTGTTTCAAAATATCCAGATTCACGGGAAGCTACAGTAGCACGTCTAAAACTGATGTATCTTATGGAGCATAACGAAATCATAAAATATCGATTAATGAAAACAGGCTTAGAAGAGTTTAAAGATCCCATCAAATATGTAGTTATTACTTTAGTTTCCAATAGAACAAACTATATCGGACGATTTGCATTAGGAAATTTCGGCGATATGGTGATGGAACTGAATTCAGATAAGCTTTTTAAAAGACTTCAATGGGAAATATCCCTTATTGATCCGCCGAGGCTTGATTATGAGCAGATAGAATACATTCAAAAATTATGGAAACCTGACATTCTCAAAATTGAATCAAACAGAATTTGTGAACTTTATGACTCCAATCCGAAGTTTTTCAAAAAAGTCTTTGACAGAGAAACACTTATTCATATATCTAATGCGTTGATGAGTTGTGACGAAAAGAAAGAGAGAATAGACTTGCTTAAATTTGTTCTTAAAAAGTGGAATACAGATGAAAACAAATACCTGCTGGCAAAGGCACTTTTTGAAATAGATGACTACAAAAACTCAATAAAAGTGTTAAGAACAATAAAAAGAAGAAAATGTAAGGATTACGTGTTGATGGCAGATGACTACATAATGCTAAATAAAAAAATAAATAAACTTTCCAGACTTGTAGCTAAGTTCTGTCCGAATAAAAAACTAAAAGCTCTGATAGTTATAAATTACAACAGAATGAACAGAGGAATTTTACAAAAACCTTATAAATTCGTTATGAGAAACCGCGAAAAAATTTATGAACTTTATCCAAAAGATAAAGTGGTAAATAAGTTTATTAAAAGGCTGACTTATAAAC
>JALVEZ010000091.1 GCA_027030405.1 Hydrogenothermaceae bacterium
TTACTTGTAAATCTAAAGGATCTATTCTTACAGTCAAAGCAACTTCCCAGTCTTTAGAAGATTTAGATAACTTTAAAAAAATTAGAAACGAAGGCTATGAAAATATCCACCTAAAAGATTTAGTCCAACAAATAATAAACAAATGCAGTAAAAAATCTATCGTTGAAACTCCAGATGTTTTTATAGAAAGAATAGACATAGCCAACCAATCTTATGAGCAGTTTTTAAAACAATTAGCAAATAAATACAACTGCAGGTTTTTCATAAGAAGCGGTGTAGTAGTTTTTTCAAATAAACTCCAAACTCAAGAGCTTGATTTAACTAACTACCTAATAGATGACCAGATAAGATTTAAAGCAAAAAAAGAAGCAGTCAAGTTTGTTGAAATGCTTTATTACAAACCAAATTCAAAGCAGGTTCAGCTTTATAAAGAAGAGGTTCCTGGTGCAAAAGAAGGCAAAACAATAAGAATTCAAGACATAGCCCATAACCTAAACGAAGCAAAAGAAAAAGTTAAAGCCTACATACAAAAAATTAAAACAGAGTTAAAAGCAGAAGGCACTTTTACAATTTACGGACAGCCTGTAAATGCAGGGGATAAAGTTATAACTCCTAAAGATAGATACGGCTTTTTAGGTGGGACCTATGAAGCCCAAAAAGTGGTTCATTCAATTAAAAAAGATGAAGGCTGGAAAACAAATATAACAATCAAATATATTGGAGGATAGATATGGAATATCAGCTTTCACAGCCTTTTGAATATGAAGGTCAAAAAATAGAAAAATGCACGATTAAGAAAACACAGGTTAAAGTAATAGACAGGATAAAAGCCAAAACCGAAGCAAAATCAGTATTTGGAACAGAGGAAGGAGATGCATTTATGCTGTGCCTTATAAATAGACTTTGTGATTTTGGAGTAAGTATTCCATCATTAGAACTTGCAGAAAAACTATCTTCAGAAGATTTAGACAACATAGCAATGAAGATAATGGGGATAGATGAAGATTTTTTGCAGTATTTAACGAAGAATTCGGAGAATTCACAGAAATCGTAATTCCTGCACTTGTTGAGTTTGGATATTCATATAAGGAGATTTTAGATATGAGTCCTTCAGAGCTTTTATATGTGGCAGAGATAACAGTTAGATACAAAGAAAAACAAAAGGAGCAGATGGAAAATGCAAGGTAGAGAGTTTTTACTTCAGCTTGCTGTTGGAGTTAGTGATTTATTTTCAAAAAAGGTTGATAAAATTAAAGCTAAAGCCAAAGATTTAGAAGGGAAAATTCAAAAGCTTGATAACACATTAAAAACCGTAGATGGATTTAAACAACTATCTCAGGATATAGAAAAATTTTCAAAAGCAGAGGTTGAGCTTTCACAAAAAATCAAACTACTTGAAGATAAACATAAAAAACTAAATCAGGAACTAAAAGAAACCCAAAGGGAGTATCAAAAAACTGGAGGAAAGTCCCAAGAACTTGCCCAGAAAATAGAAAAGCTAAAAAGAGAAATAGAGCAAAACTCTTTAGAACTTGCAGAGAATAAAGACAAGCTAAAAATGGTATCTCAAGCTAAAAATAAAGCCATAAACGACGCCACAAAATTAAAACAACAACTTCAAAAAGAAGGCATAGAAACAAAAAATCTATCAAAAGAGTATGACAGACTTCAAAAAGAACTTAGACAAACCGCCGAAGAATACGAAAATTTAGAGAAAAAACTATCATCTTCTACCCTTGAAACCTTCGGAGCAAAACTAAAAAGTATAGCCACCATCGGAGGAATTGGAGCTGCAGCCTCATTTTCTATAAAAGGCATTATAGATAAAGCCACACAGATAGACAGACAAGCAAGGCTTATTATCGCAAGAACCGAGCTTACAACAAAAGACCTACAGGCAGTAAAAAATGACCTTACAGACATTTACGAAATCACTGGAGCTATGCCCGACCAGATAGCAGAAGTTTATACCCAGTTTAGACAGCAAACAAATCTATCTGCAAAACAGCTAAAAGAAGCCACAATACAGGCTCTAAAACTTCAAAAAATAGCTCCAGAATGGGACACAAAAGAAATAACCCGTGCTATAACCCAGATGCAAAAAGCTTGGGGAATTTCAGCAAAAGAAGCTTCAGATTTAATTATCACTGCCTATCAAAAAGCAGGAGACAAAGCAGGAGACTTACTTGATACCCTGTGGGAATACTCACCTTTAATGAAAGAAGCAGGACTAAACGCAAAAGAATTCACAGCAATGCTTATAGCAGGAGCAAAAGAAGGAGCATTTAACTTTGATAAGCTTGCAGATACTATAAAAGAAAGTTTTAAAGCAAGATTAACAGATGTTGATATATGGCAAAATCTGGTAGGTTCTGGAACAAAGGCTGGAGTTATAGATCAGCTTTTACCAGAAGATAAGTTCAAAGATAAATCCAGAAGAATAAAACACTATTTAGCCCAGATAAGAGAAGGAATAGAAACTGGAGATATTAAAAAGAAAAAAGAAGGATATGCAAAACTTTTAACAGAACTATCTGTTCTTTATCAGCAAGACGCAAGACTTGCCAGAAACATCATGGAACAGATTTTCGGAACTCAAGGAACTGAGGATATATCAGCAAAAATTCTACAAGCTATGGGACAGGCTTCTATGAATGCTGACAAAATTGTAGGAAATTATAAAAATGCCACAGATAAAGCCTGGGAAGAAACAAAAACTTTTTTTGATAAAGTATCTACTGCCTGGAGAAAACTTGAAGCAACATTTATTAAAACAGCAGGAAAATTAGCAAAAGATTTAGCCCCAGTTGGAGATCTAATTTTAAAAATAGCAGAAAGCATTGGAAATTTTGCAGAAAAACACCCACTTTTATCAAAAATAGCACTTGCATTAATAGGAATTGTAGCAGTCTTAGGAACTCTTGGGGCTGCTATTCAGGTTGTTGGATTGATGTTTACATTTGCATTTGCCCCTTTCGGAGCAATTCTTGGAGGAATTACAGCTTTATTTTCACCTTTAGTTTTAGCAATTATAGGAGTTGTTGCAGCGGTTGTTATTCTATACAAAAATTGGGATTCAATCTGGAACTGGATAAAAGAAAAATTCCAGTCAGCTAAAGATTTTCTGTTATCAGGCTTACAAACCCTAAAAAACATATTTGCCAAAGGCTTAAAGCTTGTAATAGATTTTTCACCGATAGGAATATTTTTAAAGCTAATAGATATGCTCATTCAAAAACTATTCAACATAGACCTAAAAAAAGCAGGACAAAAACTAATTCAAACATTTACAGACGGAATTTTATCCTTCATCAAAAAACCATTTGAAATAATAGACAAAATAAAAGAAAAAGCTAAAGGCATTTTAAAATTCTTTGGTTTTGGAGGAGAAGAACAAAAGGCTGATTTTACCAAGATCCAAGATAAGAGTTCCCATTTTACCAAAGAAATAGTGGAAAGGACATCTGCAGTAAAAGAATTCAGAGAAATCCAGCAAAAAGAAAAATCAACAAAAGAAATAAAATTAGAAGCTCCAATCAACATTAACGCCCCGATTAATATCACTCCAGATAAACAAAATCCAGAAGATATAAAGAAAGCCATTATAGAAGCTTTCAAAGAAGGTTCCACAGAGTTAAAATGGGCATTAGAGCA
>JALVEZ010000092.1 GCA_027030405.1 Hydrogenothermaceae bacterium
CGGCGTGAAAGGCCGGTGTCCTAGGCCTGGCTAGACGACGGGGGCAAGTATGAGTCGCCCGGGGATCGAACCCGGGACCACCGGTTTAAAAGACCGGTGCTCTACCGACTGAGCTAGCGACTCAAAAGTAGAGATAGTAATTTAAAGCATTTTTAAAATTTTGTCAACATGTGAATATATGAACTGCTAACCATACAGTTCCTTTTTCTGCTTTTAAAACCCAATGTGGTTTTTTAGAAGGAATAAAAACAAAATCCCCTTCTTTTAAATATAAAATTTCTTCACCTATTTTAATTTCTGCACTTCCTTTTAAAACAATTACCCATTCATCCTGTTCTTGGATATATTCTTTCGGTTCAATATTTTCGGAACTTACAATTCTTTCAATAACTACATTTTTATCTTTCAGAACTGTTTCAAATATTTCACCTTTTTCTGGTATTTTCAGATTCTCAAAAAAATTTTTTATCATTATCTAACCTCAATAGCAATGGTTGTATAATATTAAAACAAATTTTAAAGAGGGAAAAAGTATGGATGAAAAAAAGTTGTTAGAACAGTGGGACAAAGAGTATTTTTGGCATCCATTCACACAAATGAAGGTATATAGAGAAGAAGAAAATATCATCGTCGAAAGAGGAGAAGGGAATTACGTTTACGACATTTATGGGAAAAAGTATTTAGATGGTGTTGCCTCTCTATGGTGTAATGTTCACGGGCATAATCATCCAAAACTCAACAAGGCAGTTATTGAGCAAACCCAAAAAATTGCTCATTTTACAACATTAGGAGCTTCAAATGTTCCTGCCATAAAATTTGCAAAAAGGTTGGTTGATATAACTCCCGAAAGATTGAATAAAGTTTTTTACAGCGAAGACGGTGCAGAGGCAATGGAAATTGCCATAAAAATTGCTTATCACTACTGGCACAATAAAGGCGAAAAAACAAAAAATAAGTTCGTAACATTAAGTGAAGCTTATCACGGAGATACAATCGGAAGTGTTAGCGTCGGAGGGATAAGCATTTTCCATGAAACTTATAAACCACTATTATTCGATGTTTATAAAGTCCCGTCTCCTTATATAGAATCTGTAAAAAGGTTAGGTAGGGAAAAGGCTTTAACTGAAGAAGCAACAAAAATGCTTATTGATGAAATTGAAGATTTTCTCTTTCAGCATCATCAGGACTTAGCAGGGTTTGTTCTTGAAGGTGGAGTTCAGGGTGCAGCAGGGATTCTACCATTTCCTCCAAACTATTTAAAAGAAGTGAGAAGATTATGCGATGAATTTAATGTCCTAATGATTGTAGATGAGGTAGCAACAGGATTTGGAAGAAGTGGAGCTATGTTCAGTTGTGAAAAAGAAGGTATCTCTCCTGACATTATGGCTCTTGGTAAGGGAATAACAGGAGGTTATCTGCCTTTAGCTGCAACACTGGTTACAGATGAGATATTCAATCAGTTTTTAGGGGAATTCGGTGAAGCAAAACATTTTTATCACGGACATACATATACAGGAAACCCAATAGCGTGTAATGTTGCCCTTGCTAATATAGATGTATTTGAAGAAGAACAAACATTAGAAAAATTACAGCCCAAAATAAAATTACTAGAAAACAGGTTAAATGAATTCTGGGATTTAAAACATGTTGGAGATGTTAGACAGTTTGGATTCATGGCAGGGATAGAGCTTGTAAAAGATAAGCAAAAAATGGAACCTTTTCCATACGGGGAAAGAACAGGATTTAAAGTTGCTCAGGATATGATAAAAAAGGGTATTTGGATTAGACCTCTTGGAGATGTAATGGTGGTAATGCCTCCTTTATCTATAACAGAAGATGAGCTAAATTGGTTTTTAGATGAATTGAAAGACAGTATAAAAAACTTGAAAAATAAATAAGTTTTTATAAATTTTCAGTCCGTTTGGTCTTGAAAATAGTAAAAAATTTATGATATACTACTAAACTACTATTCAGTTTGGAGGTAATTATATGTACGCAGTTGTAAAAACTGGTGGAAAACAGTATAGAGTTGAGCCAGAAACGTTAATTAAGGTTGAAAAATTAGAAGCTAATCCTGGTGATACTATAGAATTACCAGCATTATTAATCAGAGATGATGAAGGAAATATCAAAACTTCAGGAAAAGTCGAAGCAGAAGTTGTAGAACATGGAAAGCATAAAAAGATATTAGTTCTACATTTTAAAAGAAAAAAACACTATGACAAATTAAACGGTCATAGACAACCTTACACTTTAATTAAAATTAAGAATATCCAAGGATAATAAGGAGGAATAAATTATGGCTTCGAAGAAAAGTGGTGGTTCAGCTAAGAACGGTCGCGATAGTATTTCGAAACGTCTTGGTGTTAAAAGATATGATGGACAGATAGTTAGAGCTGGAAATATCATTGTAAGACAAAGAGGAACAAGAATTTATCCAGGTAAAAATGTAGGAATGGGTAAAGATTACACATTGTTTGCTCTTATAGATGGTAAGGTTAAATTCGAAACATCAAAAGGTAAAAAAGTAGTCAGCGTTTATGAAATTAATTAATCTTATCAATGCAAAAAGTTAACAAAATAATAGCAGGAGCTTTATTATTAATTGCTCCTGCTTTTTCATTTCAAAATTTTCCCATTTCAGATAATTTATTAAAAAATGAAATTTCATTTGGTTTTCATTCTGGAGAACTTCCCGGAATCAACAGTGACATCCTAAGACCAAAATATTTCCTTGAATTTAAAATTGCTAAAAAATATAAAAATTATGAATTTTACTCAAATCTTAAAGGATACTATGGTGATGCAATAATAGGTGATGGGAATGGTGGAAGAAGAAATATATCTAAAGAATTTTTAGAGCTTGATTTTAAAGGACATATTCTAAGAATCTTTAAAGAAAATAAGAATTTTAGATTTTCAGCAGGTATTTTTGGAGAAATCTTCCACCCATTAAAAAACTTTGAACCTTTTATAACAAAAATTAAAGATCCATATGGTGCAGGTGAAGATAAAATACCTACCGATAAAAAGTATACCATTGGCTTAGGTGTTCAATGGAACGGTGTTTACGATAAATTTTCCTCTACACTGAGTATTATCTACTATCCTTATGGAACAAAGGTAGCTGCGAACTTAGCTCCATTTGCTCCTTTAATGAGTTTTAATATGTACAATAAAATTTATTTCTTTGGAACTTTTAATAATCCAAAGTTTAATCTCTTTTTAAATTCTGAATTTTATTTTCAAAAAAAATACGATGGAGCTTCTGTTTTTAGCGTTCATGATGGATTAGCTGGAACTAAAAGAGAATTTGATGTGGAACTCGGTATAGAGTTTTTTATAAAAAGAAGAATACATATCTATTTTACATCTTACGGCAAAAATAACTTAAATAGAGGTTGGTCTAGAACATATCCTCATGCATATAAAGATGGCTTTTATACTGGCTTAGGATATCTTTTCTAAAGAAAATCCCATCACCGATATTCCATATTCATCAGCTTTTTTTATAAATTCTTCTTTATCCAGTAAAAATGTTTTTCCTGCTTCAATTGCAAGAAATTTTGCTTTAGCTTTTTTCATACTTTCTAATGTATTTAGTCCTACTACAGGAACAT
>JALVEZ010000093.1 GCA_027030405.1 Hydrogenothermaceae bacterium
AAAAATGTTCGAGGCTTATGAAAAAGAATTTCCAGTTCTTGCAAAAGAATTTAAAGATATGTTAGCAGGATTTCCTCCTGAAGGTTGGGATTCTGATATTCCGACATTTAAACCTGAAGATGGCCCGATGGCAACAAGATCTGCTTCAGGAAAAGTTATGAATGCAATAGCTCCGCACATTCCTACGTTCTTAGGAGGATCTGCTGATCTGGCTCCATCTAATAAAACATATTTAAACGGATTCGGAGATTTTGACTGCAGTCAAAAGGAAAAAGGTGAAGTAGGAAGAAATATTCACTTTGGAATAAGAGAACATGCAATGGGAGCTGCAGTGAATGGAATGGCATTACACAGTGGTTTATTTCCATACGGTGCCACTTTCCTTGTTTTCTCTGACTATATGAGAGCATCGGTAAGGCTTGCAGCATTAATGAAAACAAATTCCACATTTATATACACACACGACAGTATTGCAGTAGGTGAAGACGGCCCAACACACCAACCTGTTGAACAGGTTATGAGTTTAAGACTTATACCTGACCTTGTGGTTATTCGTCCTGCCGATGCAAATGAGACTGCTGAGGCGTGGAAAATAGCTATAAAACAAAAAAGACCGATAGCTCTAATATTTACGAGACAAAATGTTCCTGTGTTAGATCCTGAAAAATATCCGATAAAAGGAAATGTGGAAAAAGGTGCGTATGTATTATCTGACTCTAAAGGAACACCTGATATTATTCTGATTGGAACAGGTTCGGAAGTTCATCTGGCTCTAAATGCTAAAGAAGAATTAGAAAAAGAAGGAATAAACGTTAGAGTAGTATCTATGCCTTCATGGGAACTTTTTGATGAACAGGGAGCACAGTATCAAGACAGTGTAATTTTAGAAGACGTTCCAAAATTAGCTATAGAAGCAGGAACACCTGTTGGATGGGAAAAATATGTAGGTAGAAATGGAGCAGTTATCGGTGTTGATAGATTCGGTGCTTCAGCCCCTGGAAACGTTGTGTTAGAAAAATATGGATTTACAGTTGAAAATGTCGTTGAAAAAGCAAAAAAATTATTAAATAGGTAAATATTATGCCCTCTGATCAGAGGGCATTTCTCTTGTAAATTTATCTAAAGTTTATATTTTTCTTGTATTACTAAAATCGAAAAGGTAAAAGATGGAATTTGAATATATAACGGATCTGGAAACTGCAAAAAAATCATTACAGAGTTTCAATAACGACGAATATCTATTTTTAGATACGGAAGTTGCAGTCAAAAATTTTAACAACATAGATTTTTTCAACGATAAAATCCGTCTTATTCAGATAGGAAATTACGAAAAGATATTTGTTTATGATATGTTTGAAATTCCAGAATTTTCAAAAGATCTGAAACCTATTTTAGAAAAAAAGGGAATAATCGGTCATAACCTGAAGTTTGATATTAAATTTTTAAAAACAAATTTTGATATTTTTCCAAAAATCGTTTTTGATACGATGATAGCTTCCCAAATCCTTGCAGAAGGTCAAAATGAAAGACATTCTTTGTCTGCAGTATCTTACAGATTATTAGACGATAAGATTGATAAATCGCAACAAAAATCTCAGTGGAATATGAAAGAGCTCTCAAAGGAACAAATTGAATATTCTGCAAAAGATGTTGATGTTCTGAGAGAGATTTTTCAGATACAAAAAGAACAGTTAAACAGTATAAAAACCCCTCATAAATCAACAGGGGAGGTTTATCAGATATTCGGTGTTTGGAATCCTGTTGCTGCAGTTGAAATGGCTTTTCTCCCTGAGCTTGCCAATATGGAACTTACTGGGATGCCGATAGATGAACAACTTTTAGAGAAAATGCTGAAAGAAAAACAGTCTGACTACCAGAGAAGATATATAGATTTTGTTAGAAAATACGGAGCAGATCCATTTTCACCACATCAGGTTACTAACTGGATAACAAGAAAGTTAGGATTAAAACTACCTAAAACACAGAAAGGTTCTCTTTCTTCACAGGATAGTGCATTACGCCAGTATATTGATAGACAAGAGATACAGGAACTTTTGACAATCCGTTCTGAAAAAAAGATTATTGATAAATTAAAAGAGCTAAAACAATATACAAAAAATAATCGTGTTTATAGCGAATTTAAGCAGATAGGTGCCCAAACAGGAAGAATGTCTTCCATGCGTCCGAATCTCCAAAACATAACAAGAGAGTTAAGAGTGTTGTTTAGAGGTCTAGGTGAAAAGCAGCTAATTGTAGCTGATTATTCTCAAATTGAGTTGAGGATTGCAGCAGAATATACAAATGACGAAAACATGATCAGAGCATTTCAGGAAGATAAAGATTTACACAAACTAACTGCTTCAATCATAACAGGAAAACCTTATGAAGAAGTAAGCAAAGAAGAAAGACAGATGGCAAAAGCCATAAATTTTGGATTGATATATGGGATATCTCCCCGTTCACTCAGGGAATATGCAAAAAATACTTATGGTGTTGAGATATCTTTAAAAGATGCACAGGAGTTCCAATACAGATTTTTTGAATACTACAAAGGCTTCAAAAAATGGCACGAAGAAGTAAAAGAATATTTACATAACCATCAAAAAATAGAAGTCCAGACACTTTTAGGAAGAAGAGTAGTAGCATATCGTTTTACAGACGCAGTAAACTATCCAATACAGGGAACAGGAAGTGATATATTAAAAATAGCAGTTGCGTTTTTTGGAAAGAAAAAAGAAGGCATCAACGCAAATATAGTAAATCTTGTCCATGATGAGATCATCATAGAAACAGATAAATCCGATCTTGAAAAAGCTAAAAATCTCCTTGCAGAAAGTATGAAAAAAGCAGGCGAAATCCTTCTTAAAAAGGTTCCTGTAAAATTTGACCTGTCAGAAGTAGAAACATGGGCAGATAAAGCATAAAATTTCATAAAACAGTAGCTATCTTTTTTAGTTTTTCGATTTTGTCTCTAAGCTCTGCTGCTTTTTCAAATTCCCAATCTTTCGCATACTGCCACATCTGTTTTTCAAGTTTTTCTATCTCTTTAAGCAGTTCTTCTTCGTTTTGAATGTCGTCAGGCAGGTCTTCGTAAAGCTCTATAATCCCTAACTCTTCCAAGGAAATAAGATCTTTCACATCTTTAGAAACTGTTTTAGGGGTTATTCCGTGTTTTTTGTTGTATTCTTCCTGTAACTTTCTTCTTCTATTTGTTTCATCTATTGCCTGTTTCATGGCAGGAGAAATTTTATCTGCATAAAGTATAGCTTTTCCGTGAACATTTCTTGCAGCTCTACCGATTATCTGGATTAAGGCAGTTGTAGAACGTAAAAATCCCTGTTTGTCAGCTTCAAGGACGGCAACCAGCGAAACTTCAGGCATGTCAATTCCTTCCCTTAAAAGGTTTACACCGACAATCACATCGTATTTACCTTCTCTAAGCTCTTTTATGATTTTTGCCCTTTCTATCGTGTCTATTTCAGAATGAAGATAAATCGCCTTTATATCCCTTTCTTGAAGATAATCTGCAAGATTTTCTGCCATTTTTTTAGTTAATGTTATAACAATTGCCCTTTCATCTCTTTCTTTTAATTTCCATATCTCGTTTATAAGGT
>JALVEZ010000094.1 GCA_027030405.1 Hydrogenothermaceae bacterium
GTAATCAAAGAAAGATACAACAAGGTCATTTATGGTTCAGCTTTAACGATAATCGGAGCTGTTCTAACTATTGCACTTGCCACATATCCTGTTTTTATTCGTTCAACCATATCTGATGCTTATAACCTTACAATCTGGAACTCTGCATCTTCAAAGCTAACATTAACAGTTATGTTAGTAGCCACAATAATTTTCTTACCGATCATCTTAGGTTACACCATTTATGTTTACAGAGTTTTCAAAGGAAAAGTCACAAAAGAAGAAGGTTATGGACATTAAATTTTGTAGGGCAGAGTTTCTGCCCTGCTGTTAGTATTTACTTCTCTATCAATTTTCAGTAAATTATTTATACTTATATACAAATATTTATGGAAAATATATTTCGGTAATAAGGAGGCTTTAGATGGCTAAAGTAGTTATCGTCGGTGCTGGATTTGCTGGCCACTATGGAGCACTTATCCTGCAAGATGCTTTAAAAGGGAAAGGAGATCACGAAATTACCGTCATAAACAGACACCCGAAATTCACCTATATTCCTTCTCTGGTATGGGTTGGTGTTGGTCAGATGAAAGCTGAAAAAACACAGTTTGACCTAAAACCTGTTTATGATAAGTTAGGAATAAACTTTATAGTAGGTTCTGTAACTGAAGTTTACCCTGACGATCAGAAGGTAAAAGTCGAGTTTAAAGATGGTGGCTCTAAAGAAGTCGAATATGACTATCTCATGATAGCAACAGGCCCGTATCTTAATTTTGAAGCCACAGAAGGATTAGGGCCTGAGAAAGGGCATACATCCTCAATCTGTTCTCCCCCTCATGCAACAGAAACAGCTTCTAAATATTTAGAACTTGTAAGCAGATTAGAAAAAGGGGATAGAGCAAAAATCGTAATCGGTATGGGACACGGAACTGCCACGTGTCAGGGAGCTGCATTTGAGTATATATGTAATGTTCACAATGATTTAGTTGATAGAGGTTTAAGAGATAAAGTTGATATTTTATGGCTTTCTAACGAACCAAAGTTAGGAGATTTTGGTATTGATGGGCTTGAAGCAAAAAGAGGTTCTCTGATTTATACATCAGAGATGATGGCTGAAGGTCTATTTTATGACTATGGAATAGACTATGAAATACAAACCCATGTCAGAAAAATTGATGAAAAGAAAATTTACACAGAAAATTTAGAGGGAGAATTTAAAGAGTTTGAATATGACTTTGCAATGCTAATTCCTCCATTCAAAGCACAGCCTATAAAATACATAGATAAAGATGGAAATGATATTACATCTGAGATATGTAATCCTGCAGGATTTGTAAAAGTTGATGCAAACTATGGAAAACCTTATGAAGAGTTAGATGGCCCTGACTGGCCGAAAACATATCAGAATCCAAAATATAAAAATATCTTTGCTGCAGGTATTGCATTTGCACCTCCTGGGCCTCTTTCTAAACCTTCAAAATCTCCAAATGGAACATTAATTGGCCCTGCACCGCCAAGAACAGGATATACTGCTGAACTTTCAGGTAAAGCAGCTGCATTGAATATCGCAGAAATGATTCAAGGAAATGATCCTATTCATACAGCTTCTATGGCAGAAACTCCTGGATTGTGTGTTGCATCAATGAAGAATAAAATCTTCGGAGGAATGGCTGCAACAATAGCAATTTATCCAGTTGCAAGAAACTACGCAGAATATCCTGAATACGGTAGAGATTTAGATATGTGTGCTGCAGAGATTGGAATGGCAGGAGCATGGTTTAAACTTGCACTCCATTATGCATTTTTATATAAATTACAGGCTAAACCTTTCTGGAAACTTATACCTTAGGAGGAAATTATGGCAGAGCAAACTAAACAGATACAGAAAAAAGAACCTAAATTTAAATTTTCAGATAGGGATAAAAGATTAATGAAATCTTATATTTTCCAGCTTTATAGAGCTATAGTTTTAGGACTACATTTCTGGAAATTAGTTAGAAAAGTTCATTAAAATAATAGCCCTTCAAATGAAGGGCTATTTGAATATAGGAGATAAATTTGCCAGGAAAAGTTGAAGTATTAGAACAGTATTTAAAAGAATATAAAGATGATATTTATAGTATTGCAGAAAGTATAGCTTCTTCTTTTGATCTTTCAAAGATTTTAGAAGGTGATGAAAAAACCATTAATGAGATCTTTAAAGTATTTCCAACCATTGAGATGTTTTATGTTATAGATAAAGCATGTAATAAAGTAACGCCCACATATTTCAATCCCCATGAAAAATTTAAATTTAAAGATGAAGAAGATATTGAAAAAAATATTATTTACAAAAAGTTTTGTAAATTTATCCCAAACATAGATGATATATATATAGATGATACTGTTGTTCTAAACCCATATACAAATAATTATGTGGTAGAAGTTATAATTCCTTTTGAATACGAAGGGGAAAAATTTTTCTTAACTATAAAACTTAATTTCTTAAAATATCTAAAAATTATACAAATTGAAGAAATTAAATGGTTTACAAGCATATCAAAAATAGCTTACGGAACAATAGCAATTTTCCTGTTCTTATCATCTCTGGCATTTTTAGGACAGGTGCTTTTTAAAGTATTTCAGCAAATATTCAATCCACAAATTAGCACAGATATAGCAATATTCAAATCTGTAATTCACGTCACTTTAGCACTTGCACTTATAGACCTGGCAAAACAGATATTCCAGCACGAAGTTCTATATGCAGAAGATCCGACCAAACATATAACATTTAGAAAAATCACATCAAGATTTATTTCAACGATACTCATTGCAATGGCAATAGAAACACTTCTTTTAGTGTTTAAAGCTTCTATCCTCGGCTCTGTAAGTTTTGGAAGTGTTCTATTAATGTCTCTTTCAGTTACTGCTATAATGTTAGGTCTATCCCTGTTTATATGGGTAGGATACAAAACAGAGAGGAAATAGATTTAATTGATTAGAAAGGCCACTGTAAAAGATGCTCAGGATATTTTTAAAATTTTACAACACTATGCACTAAAAGGAATTTTATTACCTCGAAGTTTAAACAGTATCTATGAACATATAAGAAGTTTTTTTGTTTATGAAGAAAATGGAGAAATAATAGGTGTAGGTGCACTTCACGTTTTTTGGGAAGATTTAGCAGAGATAAAATCACTTGCCGTTTTGGAAGAACACCAGCATAAAGGAATAGGAAAACAGATAGTTCAGGAATGTATAAAAGAGGCAAAGGAGTTGGGTGTTAACAAAGTTTTTGCACTTACCTATGTTCCCGATTTTTTTGAAAGATTAGGTTTTAAAATTACCGATAAATCTGATTTTCCACAAAAGGTATGGATGGAATGTATCCATTGTGTAAAATTTAACGATTGTCAGGAAGTACCTGTTTCATATATTGTAGAGTAATTATGAAAAACGTATATTTGATAAGACACGGCGAAAGCGAATACAACGCAAAAAAAATAATTCAGGGACATATCGATACAAATTTATCTCCAAAAGGTTTTGTTCAGGCAAGATTGGTAGGTGAATATCTTCAAAAATTTAACATTCAAAAAATTATTTCATCAGATCTTAGAAGGGCTTATCAGACTGCAACGGTAATCGGGGATATATTAGATATTCAACCAGAAATAGACGAAAGAATAAGAGAAATGCATTTTGGAGAGTGGGAAGGAAGAACATATGAACACATTTATCAGAATAATTTACAGGATTTTCAAAACTGGTTAAAAAATCCCGTTGCCTGTCCACTTCCTTCTCAAGAAGATGTTGAAGAGTTTATAAAAAGATTAAATTCCTTTTTAAAAGATTTAAAAAATATGGAAGAAGAGAACATCGCAGTTGTAGCCCACGGAGGTTCCATACAGGGAATTATATGTTTAGAGTGTGATCTTGGAATAGAAAATATATGGGGCTTGATGCATAACAATACAGGCATAAGCCTTATACAGATAAATGGAAATAGTTCAAAATTAAAATTTTTAAATTCAAGTGAACACCTTGATATATTACTATAAAAGAACAATAATATAATATATATTTTTGTATATGCAGGAGGATACAATGGAATCAACAAGTTCAGTTTTATATCGGAAAAGACCTTCTTATCTACAGGGAGCTCTTTTTGTTTTAGCAGTTCTCAGTTTTATCGGGTTCGTTACATCTGCTGCTATATTAAGTCACAAGTTTGGAAATGTTTTACTTTTCCAGATCAGTGGTTTAATTTATGGAATAGCTGCAATTTTATACATCACATATTTCATATTCAAAAATGAAAAAGTATCAAAATTAGCGACGCTGACACTTTTTACAGGCTGGGTTATTCAGTCAACTGCATTTTTCATAAGAGGAATTGAAGCATACCAGATGGGAATCTTTCATCCACCGTGGACAAACCTTTACGAATCTTTAATGTTCTTTCCCTGGTTAGCTACAACGGTTTATCTATATATTGAAAGAGAATATAAAACAAAGGCAATCGGTGCATTTTTTGTTCCTGTTGTTGCATTTTTGGTGATCTGGGGACACAAATTCAATACAGATATCAGTCCTCTAATGCCTGCTTTAAGAAGTTATTGGCTTTATATTCACGTTTTAGCATCATTTGCAGGTTATGCAGGATTTACAGTAGCTTTCGGAGCATCTCTTGCTTACCTCATAAAGGAAAATGCAGAAAAAGATGTTAAGGTAAAACCTATTTATGTAATTGGCTTTATTGTTTCACTTGCACTGCTTATTCCTCTTGGATATACAGTTTTAACAGGTGCCAAAGATATAAAAACTATGATTTTAGGAATTATATTTATAATTCTTTTACTTACGTTCTTATACTTTGCAACTTATGTATTAAAACCTTTAGGAAGAGCTTTACCAAGCAGAAATTTACTTTCAGAAATCACATTAAAAGCAGTAACAATATCTTTCCCTATCTGGACTGCATCTATCATTTTAGGTGGTGCATGGGCTAACGAAGCATGGGGAAGTTATTGGAGTTGGGATCCAAAAGAAAACTGGGCTCTTATTGTATGGCTTTTCTTTGCTGCTTATATTCACGGTAGAACCATTGGAAAATGGAAAGGAACAAAAGCTTCGTGGATAGTGGTAGCAGGCTTTATAATGCTGTTAATATGTTATTTTGGTGTAAACCTTTACTTCCCAGGACTTCACAGTTACGCAACTGAGTAATAAAAAAGGCAGGTATTTAACCTGCCTTTCTCCAATCTAAAACTTTCTTCTGATATTTATCACTTCTATTTTCAAAAAATCTTCATATAATTAGTAAAAAATTTTTAGAGGTGATAGTATGGAAAAACCAAGCATTTTAATATTTAAAGGTCATCCAGAAAAATTTCCCACACAGGTTTCTGACAAAATAGAGTTTGACAACATAGAAACATACATGGAAATTCCTTTTGAGTTTTTTTTAGATATGCCTGAAGAAGAAAAAGCCTTTGTTGAAGGTTTTAACAAATATGTTGACGGTGATCTAAAAGAAGCAAGAAAAAATCTTGCAAAATCTGCTTCTAAAGTTCCAGAAGGAAAATATATGTTTGCTTTAGTAAACTACCTTTTAGGTAAAAAAAGAGAAGCTCAGATCTTACTATCTGATTTTTCTTCTGACTGGGAAAGATTTATCCAGACATGGAGAGTTCCGATTCTCGTAGTTCCGTTTCAATCTGGAGATAAAGCATTATATGTATCTATTGACGAAACAGGGATGAAAGCATTAGGATATTTGTTAGAAGGGAAAACTCCAGAGGAAGTTGCATTTTTATTAGGATTATAAATGAATTATATTATTAAAGTCTTATCAGCATTAAACTCAAATCAGGCACCGTGGCAAATAAGTTTAGCTGTTGTATTGGGAATGGTTTTAGGCTTTTTGCCGTTCTTTAATTTTTTTAGTTTTTTAGTCATATTTTTAGCTTTTATCATTAACATAAATATCAGTATGTTTATTCTGTCATCTGCAGTTTTTGCAGGACTCGGACTTATACTTGATCCTGTTTTCGATAAAGTGGGATTATGGATCTTAACATTTAATCCTCTTGTTCCTTTATGGACATACCTTTATAACATTCCTTATGTTCAATGGACTGGATATAACAATACTGTTGTGATGGGAAGTCTTTTTATATCTCTTTTACTTGCATTTCCTTTATTTTTCATACTTAACAAACTGATAGTTAAATACAGAGAAAAATTAGGATGGATATTTGAAAGGATTCCTATCCTTAAAGGATTAAAGCTTTTCAAATTCTGGGAAATAACAAAAGGGAATAACTGAATGAAGATATTTAGATGGCAGGGGGTTGTAGTTCTTGTTGTTTTAGCTGTTCTGATTGGTGGATTTTTCATATTTTTCTTTGATAGCTTAATGAAAGTCATACTTGAAAAAAGTTTGGGTGCAGCTCTTCAAAGACCTGTGGAAATACAAAAATTCCAGTCAAAAATCAGCTCTTTACAGTTCGGAATTTATAATATACAGATTGCTGACAAAAAAGATCCTTTCAAAAATATTGCACAGATAGACAAGCTTGAATTTAATTTAGATGGAAAAAAACTTGCTTTTAAAAAATACAATATAGAAAATCTTTCTATTGAAGGTATAAAGTTTAACACCAAAAGAAAAAAACCTGCATTTGTTAAAGAAGAAAAGAAAGAAGAAGAAAAAAAATCAAAACTGAGCATAAAATCATTCAGTGAAAAGCTAAAAGTCCCTTCAGCAAAGGAGATTTTAAAGAGAGAAAAGCTGAAAACGGTAGAAGTAGGAAAAGAGTATCAAGAAAAACTTAAAAAAATGCAGGAAAAATGGAAAAAACAGTATGCAGAGATACAAAAAGAAAAAGAAGATATCAAAAAAATACAGGAAGAGATAAATTTTTTAAAGAAAAAAGTTAAAAAAATAAAAAGTATTGACGACATAAAGAAGATAACCAGCACAACAAAACAGCTTCAAAAAGAGATTAAACAGAAACTCGCAAAAATAAAAGCATTAAAAAAAGAAATTGAAAATGATAAAAAAGTTTTGCAAAAAGCGTATGCCGATTTACAGGAAGCTTATAAATACGACCTGAAACATCTTAAAGAAAAATACAGTTTAAATATGGAAGGCGGTGTAAATTTAGCAGGGCTTATATTCGGTGATCAAGTTAAAAATTATTTAGATAAAGCTATCTCTGTGTATAAAACTATTTCTCCTTATCTGAAAAAAGGTGAAGAAAAACAAAAAGAGATAGAACAGAAAAATTACAGATTAGAAGGGAAATATGTAAAATATAAAGAGCTTCATCCTTATCCAGATATTGTTGTAGAAGAAGGAAAGTTATCTTTGGTTGCTTTCAACTCAAACATTTCTGGAACATTAAAAGATTTCAGTGACAATCAAAAAATCTATGGTAAACCGTTCCAACTGACATTCAGTTCTGAAAACGGTTCTTTATTTAAAAAATTCTATTTTCACTCTGTATTTGATCGAACTAAAAAGATCTCTATAGATAGTTTTAAAACAAAAATCGATGATCTTAAATCGAAAGATTATGAAATTAAAAATTTTGTTAAATTTACAAATAACAAGCTCGCAGTTAGAAGTGATATAAATGTGAAAAATGAAAAAGAGTTAAGCGGTTATATAAAGCTTATTTTTGAAAAAACAGAACCTGTAGTTATAAGACAGGATTCATCAGGAGAGATAATCAAAAAATTATTTGAAGGTATAAACAAATTTTATGTTGGAATCAATCTATCTGGAGAAATAGATAAACCTTCCATAAAAATACAATCAGACCTTGACGAAATGGTTTCAAAACGATTAAGAAAACTTATAAAAGCGAAAATAGATAAATTTAACAAAGAGTTGAATAACCAGATAGCAAAACAGAAAGAACAATATACAAAAGAAATTAAAAAATATCAGGCTGAAATAGACAGATATAAAAACCAGCTCAAACAGTATGAAAATAAATACAAGTCTATTTTAAAAGATATTAAAGAAAAATACGGTGAAAAAGCACTGAAAAATCAGATAAAGAAAAAATTATTTAAAAGCTTTGGATTTTAGGAGAGGACATGGTTAAAACAGGTGTAGTTTTATTAAATATGGGAGGACCTGATAGCTTAGAAGCAGTGCAACCGTTTTTATACAATCTATTTTCAGACCACGACATTATACAGATACCAAGGCCTATACAAAAACCTGTTGCATGGCTTATTTCAAAAACCAGAGCAAAAAAGACAATGGATTATTACAAAGCAATGGGAGGAAAATCCCCTCAAAAAGAACAGACAGAAGAACAAGCACGGGCTTTACAAAAGGTTTTAGGTAATGAATATAAAGTAGTTGTAGCAATGAGATACTGGCATCCTTTTACACATGAAGCATTAGAAACACTTTCAAAAGAAAAGGAACTTGAAAATATAATACTTTTACCGCTTTATCCACAATTCAGTAAAACAACAACAGGCTCTTCATTTAATGAATTTTTCAGAGAGTTTGAAAAATTTAGGAAAGAAGGAAAATTTAAAGATGTTAAAGTGAAAAAAATAGAAAGCTATCATGATCATCCTACATATATTCAGGCTATGGTTGAGAATATAAAAGAAAATCTACCTGATTACAAAGATTATCATTTTCTTTTTTCAGCACACAGTCTTCCTGAAAAGATAATAAATGAAGGAGATCCTTACCAGAAACAGGTGGAAAAGACAGTTGAGCTTATTAAAGAATATTTTCCAGAAATAGATAGCTCTCTTGCATATCAAAGTAAAGTTGGGCCTGTTAAATGGTTAGAACCTATGACAGATGAAATGATTGTAAATCTTGCAAAAAAAGGTGTAAAAAATCTTGCTGTTATACCTGTTGCTTTTGTGTCAGAACATTCTGAAACCCTTTATGAACTTGATATCCAGTATGGGAAACTTGCAAAAGAGCAAGGAATACAAAATTATAAAAGAATACCAACTTTAAAAACCCATCCATTGTTTATACAGACATTAAAAGAGCTTGTTGAAAGCACAAACTTCTAACTCACGTTTTTGCTTTTACACATATTAAAACATTATAATATTTAGTATTTAAATAAGAGTTGTCGGGAAAATTTAATGGAAAAAACGAATAAATTCAAATATCTAACAGACGAACTTATACAGAAGATTAATTATTATTTAAATAAATTTCCAAAAAAAGAACAGGTAATAATTCCTTCTTTACATGAAATTTTATATGTTTATAGAGATATTCCTTTCGAAGCAATAGAAGAACTTTCAGAATATCTGGACATTCCGCTGGCAAGGATAGAGGATGTTGTAACTTTTTATGACATGTTCAGGCACAGAAAAAATGCCAAAAACCATATCAGAATCTGCAGAAATCTCCCTTGCCATTTAGGTAAGTATAGAAATCTTTTAAAACAGATTGAAAAATTAACAGGTGCTGAAGTGGATGGACACAGTGCCGATGGTTTATGGTATATAGAGCTTGTTGAATGTATAGGAAGCTGTGCTATTGCTCCTGCTTTTTTAATAAATGATGATCTGTATGATGGAAGTAAAATAAAATCAGAAGAAGATCTAAAAAAGATTTTAGAAAAATATATATCTGAAAATTCAGGTGAGCTATGAAAACAAGAGAAAATTATCCACATATACCTGAAATACATGTTGAAAGCAGTATAAACCTTCTTTTAAGAAGGGCTAAGGAAAACAGAACAACTCCTTTGGAAGAGTATGTTACAACAGGTGGTTACTCTGCACTGGAAAAAGCTTTAAAACGTCTTACACCTGAGGATATTGTTGTACTAGTTGAGGAAAGTACTCTAAGAGGAAGAGGTGGTGCAGGTTTCCCAACAGGAAGAAAATGGAGATTTGCTTTATCAAATCCACCACCACGTTATCTTATATGTAACGCAGATGAATCTGAACCTGGAACATTCAAAGATAGAATTATCATAGAAAGAGATCCACACCTTTTACTTGAAGGAATGGCTATCTCCGCTTATGCATTGGGGGTAAACGAAGCCTACATATACATAAGAGGAGAGTATCCAGCAGGTTATCAAATCCTTGAAGATGCAATAAGAGATGCTGAAGAAGCTGGATATTTAGGGGAAAACATATTAGGGACAGATTTTTCACTTAAGATATATGTTTACCGTGGAGCTGGAGCTTATATCTGTGGAGAAGAAACTGCCTTGATAGAAAGTATAGAAGGAAAAAGAGGTCATCCAAGACTAAGACCACCCTATCCTGCAAACGAAGGTCTATTTGGAAGACCGACGGTAGTGAACAACGTAGAAACATTGTCAAATATTCCTATCATTGTCACATACGAAAGTTATTTTATGAATATAGGGCCATCTGGTTTCTACGGGCCGAAACTATTTCCGATCAGTGGTAAAGTTGAAAAACCAGGGGTATATGAATCAACAATGGATATCACACTTAGAGAATTGATAGAGATGGCAGGTGGAATGAAAGATGGTAAAAAATTTAAAGCTGTCTTCTCAGGTGCTTTAGGTGTATACTCTAAACGGGATTTAGATACGCCTATGGATTACTCACCTAAAGGTTTCGGTGGAACGGGAACAACTATTGTTTTAGATGAAGACGACTGTATAATAGATTCTCTAATAGTTATTGCAAATTTCTTTCACCATGAAAGTTGCGGAAAATGTACTCCTTGTAGAGTCGGAACATACGAACAGCATAATTTGCTGAAAAAATTTCAAGAAGGAACAGCAACTGAGCAGGATCTAAATCTGCTGAAACATCTTGCTAAAAATATTCCTATTGGTTCAATATGTGGGTTAGGATTTTCTGCACCTCAGGCAATAGCAGACGCAATCAAAAAATATCCAGAAGAATTTGAAGCACACTTGAGAGGCGAATGCCCTGCGGGTGTTTGCTTTTAACGGAGAGAAACCATGAAAAAAACCTTAATTTTGTTACTGAGTTTAGTTATATGTACATTTTCATTTGCAAAAGATGAATACATCACGGAAAAGTCAAAATTCTCACCTGAAAAAACCGTTCAAATTTTAGAAAAAGCAATAAAATCCAAAAAACTTACCGTGTTTACAGAGATAGATCATCAACAGGCTGCTAAAAAAGCAGGATTACAGATGAATTTTGAAACATTAATAATCTTCGGTAATCCAAAAATGGGAACCGTTTTAATGAAAAAGAACCCTGTCCTCGGATTAGAATTACCTTTAAAAATACTTGTTTGGGAAGATAACAACCACAATACTTTTGTTTCATACAAAAATCCTGAATGGATAAAAGATAAGCTTCCAGCGAAAATGTCTGAAAAAGTTTATAAAAAAATGAATGGGCTTTATAACTATTTGATATCAAATATAAAATAAAAAAGCCCTCTTTTTAGAGGGCTTTTTGTCATTAAACATCTAAATTTCTAACTTCTTTGGCATATTTCATTATAAATTCCTTACGAGGCTCAACTTTTTCACCCATAAGAATAGTAAATACTTCATCAGCGAGAGCTGCATCTTCAAGAGTAACCTGCATAAGTCTTCTTGTTTTTGGATTCATCGTTGTTTCCCACAGCTGTTCAGGATTCATTTCACCTAAACCTTTGTATCTTTGAACTTCTGCACCGTACATACCTGCATCAACAATCACATTGTATAAATCATCAAGATCATTAACTTCAACTGTTCTTGTCTTATAAGAAATTGTGTAAGGTAGTTCTCCTATCATCTCCTTAAGCTCTTTTTCCAGCTCTTTAACTCTGTTATAAGCAAAAGACGTAAGGAAATTGCTATCTATCTTGTTTATAACTTTACCGAATCTTTCTTTTCTCTCACAGAATATCTCATAATCACCTTCAAGAGGATTATACTCATAATAAACATCGTATGTAGGGAGCATTTCTTTTAACTTTTCTACATACTGCTGGACGACATCCTCTTTTCTTATGTCATCATCTGTTATTCCTAACTGTATTACACTATTAACAACTACTTTATCCTTTCTCTTATACATAGAGTTTTTCAGTTCCTGATACTCTTTTGCTTTTTTTGCAATTTCTTTTATCTGTATTTTTGTAAAATTCTTACCTTCAAAAACGATTTCATCACTTGCAAAATCGATAATAATTCTGTTCAGTTCTTCATCATCTTTTACGTATATGTTTGAACGACCTTTTTTAAACTTATATAAAGGTGGTTGTGCAATGTAAAGAAATCCATTTTCAAGTATTTCTGGAAAGTATCTGTAAAACAGGGTTAAAAGAAGCGTTGTAATATGTGAACCATCAACATCAGCATCTGCCATCAGTATTATTTTATGGTATCTCAGTTTGTTGATATCGAATCCTTCATCTTTCCCATCTTCAGACTGAACTCCTATACCTGTTCCAATTGCATTTATGATCGAACGGATCTCTTCATTTGAAAGGATTTTATCGATCCTTGCTTTTTCTACGTTAAGGATCTTACCTTTCAGTGGAAGAATAGCTTGCGTTCTTCTATCTCTACCCTGTTTCGCAGAACCACCAGCA
>JALVEZ010000095.1 GCA_027030405.1 Hydrogenothermaceae bacterium
CAGGAACTTTTTCTACAGGAATTTCTACTCCTAAATCCCCTCTGGCAACCATTATCCCATCTGCTGCTTCTATTATTTCTTTAAGATTTTCTATTGCTTCATGTTTTTCTATCTTGGCAAATAATGGTATGTCTGAGTTAAGTTCTTGCAAAATCTCTTTCCCTTCTAACACATCTTCTTTTGTTTTTACAAAAGACAAGGCGATAATGTCTATCTCATTTTCAACTGCGAATTTTATATCTTCTTTATCTTTTTCTGTTATCGCTGGGATGTTTAATTTTACGTTAGGAAAATTTACACCTTTCTTTGAAGAAACAAGTCCTCCAACTATTACTTTTGCAACAATTCCATCTTCTGTTTTATCAATAACTTTCAAGGATATGGAACCATCTGCGATGAATATAATATCTCCAACTTTTAGTTGATCTAAAACTTCTGGATGGTTTATGCTTATCTCTTTTTTATTTCCTATTATCTCTTTTTTAACTATTTTTATTCTGTCTTCATAATTTAGGTAAAACGGTTCCAAAACCTTTCCAATCCTGATTTTTGGCCCTGATAAATCCTGTAATACAGCAATTGGTTTTCTCAGTTCTTTTGAAACTTTTCTAACTTTTTCAAGATTTGATTTATGATACTGGTGTGTTCCATGTGAAAAATTGAATCTAAAGACATTTACACCTGCTTTTATCAATTCTTTTATTTTTTCCTCTTTGTCTGTTGCAGGGCCTATTGTGGCAACTATTTTTGTTTTTCTCATCTTAAAATCCTTTGATTTTCTATAAATCTACATAATATTGTAAACTATTATTTTAAACAAAAATTGAAGGTGAAATGATTGTCCATCGGAATTTTTGATTCTGGAATCGGTGGTCTGACTGTTTTTAAGTCAATTGCTGAAAATTTTCCTGATTTAGATATTTATTATTTAGGAGATACGGCGAGAGTTCCATATGGGAATAAGTCTAAAGATACAATAATAAGATATAGCGTAGAATGTGCAGGCTATCTTGTCAATAAATACAATATCGAAGCTCTTGTTGTGGCGTGTAATACAGCTTCTTCTTACTCTTTAGATATTTTAAAAAAACGTTTTAATATTCCTGTTCTTGGAGTTATTGTTCCTGGGGCAAAAAATGCATTAAAAAAATCAAAAAATAAAAAAATCGGTGTTATCGGGACTTACGGCACGATAGGAAGTAATTCTTATCTAAACACTTTAAAAACTATTTCAGATGATGATGTCCAAATTTATCAAAAGCCTTGCCCTCTTTTCGTTCCTCTTGTGGAAGAGGGAATGGTTGACAGCCATATAACTAAAATGGTTGTGAAGGAGTATTTAGACGAACTTGTGGAAAAGGGAATAGATACGCTCATTTTAGGATGCACACATTATCCTGTTTTAAAAGATGTGATAAAAGAGCTTTATCCTGAACTTAACATTGTTGATTCTTCTGAGGTTATTATAGAAGATCTTAAAAATTTAGATATAAATTTTAATGAAAATGGCATAAGGCATATCTTTATCACAGATGAATCACCATCTTTCCACACCTTAAAAAATCTCCTGGTAGGCAACGTAAAAACTGAAAAAATAGAACTATCAGATATATGTAGTCTTTGATAAGTTTTTTTATGGTATCTGAAAGTAAAAAAGAAGTTGTTACGATTTTCATATCATCTTTTAGCGTAACAAAATAATTGATGAAAATTTGATTCAAAAAGAGGATTCATTTTAGATATTTTCCTGGTAGATTTTCAAAGTCAAAGTAAGAATTAAGAAAAAATTTTCACAGCTTTTTACAGCTTTCTAAAATTAAAAAAAATGCCTATAACTTTTTAGTTTTTATCATTTCTTTCAACTGATGGAGGATTAAGAGGGCGTCTATTGGTGTTGTGGTTCCTATGTCTATATTTTCAATTTTTTGAACTATTTCATTAATTTCATTGTCGTTGTTGTATGTCTTTTCAAGTTGTTTCAACTCTTTTTCTTCATTTTTAATAACTTCTTCTATTGACTTTTGTTTATATTCTACTTTTGAGTTTGATTCTTCTTCAAAATGATAAAGAACCTCGTATGCTCTTTTTATAATTTCTTCTTTTATCCCTGCAAGTTTGGCGACATGAATTCCATAGCTTTTATTTGAAAAGCCTTCTATAACTTTGTATAAAAATTTTATATTTTCTCCATCTTCTGATATTTTCATATGGAAATTTTTTATTCCTTTTATCTTAAACTCTAACTGGGTAAGTTCGTGGTAATGTGTTGCAAATAACGTTTTTGCCTTTATTTTTTGAGAAATATGTTCTGAGATAGCCCATGCTATTGCAAGTCCGTCGTATGTTGAAGTTCCTCTTCCAACTTCATCTAACACGATAAAACTTCTTTCTGTGGCATTGTTTAAAATATTAGCCATCTCAAGCATCTCAACCATAAAGGTTGACAGACCTTTTGCAAGGGCATCACCAGAACCTATCCTTGTAAAAATGGAATCAACTATTCCTACTTTTGCCTTTTTGGCAGGTATAAAAGATCCAATCTGAGAAAGTATTATTAAAATGGCAGATTGTCTGATAAATGTGCTTTTTCCTGCCATGTTGGGGCCAGTTATCAGATGGAAATAGCTGTTTTTATTCATTTTCAGATCATTAGGAACAAAATCGTGCATAAACTCTACAATTGTTGGATGCAGACCTTCTTCAATTTCAAGATCAAAAGAGTCATCAACTTCTGGCTTTATCCAGCTCCTTTCCACTGCCACCTGAGATAAAGCTGTTATTGCATCTAAAAGTCCTACAAACTGGGCTGTTTTTGCGATTCTTCCTGATAAAAGGGCTACTTCTTCTCTAAGTTTCATAAAGATTTCGTATTCTAATGCTTTTATTTTTTCATCTGATGAAAGGATTTTTTCTTCAAATGATTGTAGTTCGTCTGTTATAAATCTTTCAGAATTGCTTAAAGTCTGCCTTCTTCTGAAATAGTCAGGTACAAACTTTATGTTAGGTTTTGTAACTTCTATGTAATATCCCATTACTTTGTTAAAACCTATTTTAAGGCTTTGAATTCCTGTTTCTTCTCTCAGTTTTTTCTGATATTCTTTTATCCAGTTATTTCCTATCTCTTTAATCTTTTTAAGCTCATCTAAATCTTCATTTACACCTTTTTTTATTAATCCTCCTTCTTTTAAATGTATAGGAGGATTGTCTTCTAAATATCTTTCCATTTTATCTACAAGCCATTCGTAGCTTTCAATATTTGAGAATATCTGTTTTAGATAACTGGAACTTATATCATTTTCAATTTTTTTCAGGTCAAGAACCATTTTTAACGATTCTCTCAGTGCCACCATATCCCTTGGTGTAAGAGTATTAGAAGAGATTTTAGCTACCAGTCGTTCTATATCATAGATGTCAGAGAGAATATCCCTGATTTTCATTCTTAGTTGATGGTTTTTTGAAAGTTCTTCTATGCTTTCTTGTCTTTCTTTTATTTCTTTAACATCTTTCAGTGGGTGTAAAATCATAAATTTTAGTTTTCTTTTTCCCATTCCTGTAAGAGTTTTATCTATTGTGTAGAAA
>JALVEZ010000096.1 GCA_027030405.1 Hydrogenothermaceae bacterium
CAATACTAATTTTCGGCAAAATTTTCAATATTTGTATGAAATACATCATGAGGTATCATATTGGCCGGACGATTTCAGTTGTAATCTCTCTTCGATTGACAGCGATAGATAATCATCTTTTATTTTGGCAGCAATGATACTCCTTATCTGTTTTTTAAATTCTTCTTCAGTTGGCGGAGAGACGGTAAAGCTCCTTATTCTTTTTTTCGCATAGCTTATCAACTTTTGTTTTTCTTCGCGGGGTAGATTTTTCCAAATTTTATTCGAGATGTAATGTTCAACGATATAACTTACATCTCCGCCGCCCAAGTATTGGAATTTTGAAAGATAAGATAGGATTTCATCTTCTGAAAGATTATATTTTCTTGCGAAGTAAAGCAAATCTTTACTAATATATACAGCTTCAGAATTTTCTTTAGTTTTTAAATTACTTCGTTTTTCTTGCTCTACGCTATTACTTTTTGGGCGTTCTTTCTCAACTATTTGCTCCTTTTGTTTTTTTGATTTTGACAACAAGAAATAAAAACGGCCTTTTGAGATGTGGAAACGCTCTATCAGCCAGCCTCGCGGATTCAAGATTTTATAGTTTGAATCTGCATATTTAATTATTCTTAGAACTTGCTGTAAAGTTAGCGATTCGTTTTCAACGAGCTTTTCTACGTTTATCAAGAAAAATAGTAAATCATCTTTTGTAAGTCGCGATAATCTTACATTTTGTAACTCATATTTATATTTTTGTCTGAATAAATAGAGCTTAAATCTTGTCTTAGAGTCAAGCTTTTCGTTTTTCTTATATCTTTTATAATCTGCTTCAGATTTATGTATTTTCTTTTCTGTTTTTGTGTTGTATTTTTTCTTCTCTTTTGTTTCCTCAATTTTTGCATTTTGCTGTTCTTTTTTATATTTGCTATCAATTATTTCGTATATATTTCTATTAATTCTTTTATGAACTTTTATTTTTCGTGCTTTTTCTAATTTTTTTATCGCACGATATGCAGTTGCAGTTGAAATTCTGCAATATTTCGCGATCTCTTCAATTGTTATATCAACAGGATCTTCGGCGAATGAGGAAAGATAATAAAATACAAGCAAATCTTTGTGTGTCAATTTTATTTCTTCTTTCGTAATAACTTCATCAGAAGTTTCAGATTCAAATTTTTCTATGTGATTTTGAATATGTTTTTCATATAACATATGAAATATGTCAATTGATATACTTCTGTTTACTTTTATACCAAGCATGCGCGCGACATTACGTGTAATTTTTATTTTTGCGTTTGTATATTTAGCTATTATGTACTTTATGTGAATATTCGCATCTTTATTTTTGTTATATCTTAACGCATACGATATATTTGAATTAACATCTTTTATGCTTAAGAATATTGATTTTATCAAGTATATTAGATTAACATCGTTTGTATTACGCAAACGTTTGCTGAGTGTAGAATATGCATAGAGAATAAAAGCATCATCAAGTATATATGTATTTTCATTTATTCCTTTTACATTAAGTTCATTTATTTTGTTTTCTTCGCAAGTGTTTATAGAAAGAAAATAATCGTATATATAAGAAACTATAATTCTTAATATCTCTTCAACTTTATCCTTTCGATTCTTATTTAGCAAATTCTGAATAAATTCTATATATTCTTTTTCTCTTTCCACTATATATGCATATATTTTTCGAGTATAGACATCAACGTCTTTCTTACTTCGTATAAACATAACATACCTCCACGCCCCAGCCCCGCTTGGGACAAGGGCGGGAGGTATGTTGAAAAATGTATTACATTGTATTATTTTGTTTATACGCGTATGTTAGTGTTTTGCTTTACCCACCCTGGCCCGTCCCGTCCCTTCATTGGGCTGGGGCTTTTTTTCTTATTCTTTTGCTTGTTTTTTCAAAAAAAATATACATTTTTAATTATAAAGTCAAGTACTTTTCCGTTTTTTTAACCAAAATTTTGCAATTAATTGCAAGCTTATCCCTATCTTTTGATTAAAAATGTGCAATTAATTGCAAATTTACAAGAAAAATCCTCTAATTTCCCTAAATTTTTGTAATATTTTGTCAATTATTTGATGGATTTTGTATTACTTTTGCATTAATTTGTATTACAATGTAATACATTTTCAATACATTTTTTAATTTTTACATTTTCCCTTGTAGTATTTACAAAAGTTTCTAACATAAAATTCTCCAGATTTAATTAAAAATTTTTCTTTATCTGTAAATTGTTTAAATGTTTTTATTGGCTTAATAGTACAGGTATCAACATCAAACTTGTAAACTACATAAGGCTTATAGATTGCTCTTTTTTTCTTTTCTTCTGATAGACCGGTGGTTCTATCAACAATGTATTTGTGTTCTGCTGGATTTTCTGGATTTAAGGTTGTCCACTGGTGGTCGCCTGATGCTTTTGTTTTAGGGTCGTAGAGTTTTCCAAAAACTATATACAAGTTTGGATTTTCCATTGCTGCAATAGTGTTTTGTATTCTGCAATCGCCTTTATTTTTAGCAATTAATTGCCAGCGAGGTTTTAAATCAGAAGTTTCAAGGTATGCTTTAAAATTCTGAAGTGGATATACAACCGTATAAAGAAAAACTGGACTTGTGCTATCAAACCTTTGTAGAAACAATAAGAAGAAAATCCAAAATCCCAATAGTAAACCTATTGTTTTGAAGAGTTTACTCACTTTTATTTCACTCTGAATATAGAAGTATAATTTTTTATTATAATCCAAATTTTTATTAGGTAAGTAAAATGAAAATTTCACAAGCTATATTTGGTCTTATTTTATTATTTTTCTCTGGAATTGCTCTTTATGGAACCTATGAAGATAAGAACTGGAGTGTCTTTTTCATCGCTTTAATATTTTTTGCAATGGGGATTATTTATGTATTCTTGGATTTAAACAATTACAGCAAGTTTACTAAAACCTTAAGATTGAAAAATGGTAGTAAAAAAATTTTACTAATAGTTGGAGATAGAGAGGGGTTATCTTTTTTTAGAGATATTTTTAGCCTGTTTCTTTTTGGAATGGGAATTTTTATTCTTGTGAAATATCATAATGGATTTGGTTTTTATTTCTTTGTTTTATCAATAGTTATAGCAGCTGTATATTCTTTCAGAAAACCTATTCCTGGTTTATTTAAGGATGGTAAGTATTTAGGTGAAATTTTTAAGGCTAATCTAATAATCAATGATAATATCTCTATTGGTAAGAAAGGTGTTACTCCTACAAAAGGAGAACTAAAGATATTTAGAAATGGTGAGGAAATAGCCAGATTTTTTCTGACACCAGAAGGCTTTATGGAACTGAAACCAGACAAAATTAAAGAGGTTTTTCCAGAGATTGATGGCGATATAGAAAAGTTTGAAGATAAAAGTATTTTTAAGGTTGGGGATTTTGTTTTGGAGTATAACACTCCTCCAGAAATTAATGTTTATATTACAGTTTATAATTAAGTTAATTGCTTGCGTTTCACTTTCGGCGGTATTTCTTTATTTTTTTTGAACAAGCAGGTAGTAATTTTTAAGAGGGATTAAATTGATT
>JALVEZ010000097.1 GCA_027030405.1 Hydrogenothermaceae bacterium
GAAGGTGATATAGAATTAGTTAAAATTGAAGGTGACGAAGTTTTCTTAAAACTTTTAGGAACCTGTGTTTACTGTCCTGTTTCAGATATGACGATGAAAGATCTGATTATTTATACTATTCAACATTCATTACCCTGGGTAAAAACAGTAAATATAGGTCAAAATAAATTTGAACTTTAAAAAATGGATTTAATCTGTAAATTAGACGGTTCAACAGATGTTTATGGAATATTTGGATATCCTGTAAAACATTCAAAGTCTCCTACCTTCCAAACTCTCTTTTTTCAAAAAACAAACATCAATGGAATTTACGTTCCATTTGAAGTAAAACCAGAAAATCTCCAATTGGCTGTAAAAAGTCTCAGAGCCTTAAATATAAAAGGTGTCAATGTTACCATCCCCCATAAAGAAGAAGTTATAAAGTATGTAAATGATGTTTCAAAAGAGGTTATGTATATAGGTGCTTCAAACACTCTTGTAAATATAGATGGTTTTATTAAAGCCTTTAACACAGATGCTTTTGGTTTTATAAAAGGATTAAAACAATTAGAGCCAGAACTTGCAGGGAAAAAAGTTTTAGTTTTAGGTGCAGGTGGTGCTTCAAGGGCTATTATTTACGGACTTATAAATGAGAACGTAGAAAAAATATACATAGCAAACAGAACTCCTCAAAGGGCAGAAAAGATAAAAGAAGATTTCCGAAAACTCCACAGGTTTATTGATGAAGTTATAGAAATTATTAATTTTAATCAAGTTGAGGATACTTTAAACGAAGTAGATATTATTGTTAACACAACGTCAGTTGGGCTAAATGAAGATGACAAACCTTTATTTGATTATGAAAAGATAAAACCAGAACATACAGTTGTAGATATTATTTATAAAAAAACTCCTTTATTACAGGCAGCAGAGAAAAAGGGATGCAAATGGCAAGATGGTCTTCCAATGCTTATTTATCAGGGAATGAAAGCATTTGAGCTGTGGACTGGAAAATGGCCAGAAGTTTGTTATGAGGAAGTTAAAAATATATTTATAGCAGACTAATATAAAATATATATTAAGGTATAATATTAACCAAATAAAATTTTAGAGGGATTGATGGGAAAACTTGCTCTTATTCTCTTTATCAGCATTGCCTTAATTTCTTGTAATCAAAATAAGCCACAACCTGTTCAAAAAAAAGAAGAGAAAAAAATCCCTGCGATAAAAGAAATTCAAAATGATATAGCTAAAATCGTTAAAAAAGTTACCCCTTCTGTAGTTACCATTTTTTCCTATCCTAAAGAAAAATATGAAAAAACAAGAATTTTTAATTATTTTGATGAATCACCACAATACAATAATGAATCTCTTGGTTCTGGTTTTGTTATAAAAAAAGATGAAAATTATATCTATATAGCCACAAACACCCATGTAATAGAAAAATCAAATCTTATTACAGTTAGATTTTTTAACAACAGTGAAAGAAAAGCAGAAATTGTAGGATCGGATTCTAAAACAGATATAGCAGTTTTGAAGATAAAGATCGATGATGAAATAAAAAATATAAATCCAATTCCGTTTGCAGAACCTTCTGACATAAAAATAGGTTATTTTGTTATAGCAGCAGGAAGTCCTTACAATTTAGGGCATACATTTACATTCGGAATAATCTCAGCATTAGGAAGAAATTTAGGAATTTCTAATTATGAAAATTTCATTCAAACAGATGCAGCAATAAATCCTGGAGATTCAGGAGGGCCACTAATAAATATAGATGGAAAAGTTGTCGGAATGAATACGGCAATAATCCAGACAGGACAGGGTTTAGGCTTTGCGATTCCTGTTTCTACCGTCAAGCAGATAACAGAAGAACTTATTTTGCACGGAAAAGTTATCAGAGGATGGTTAGGTGTTTTAGTTCAGGATTTATATCCGAAGCTAAAAAAGAAATACAATCTAAAATACGGAGTTATAGTAATAAAAGTATTCAAAGGTAGTCCTGCTTATAAAACAGGAATAAAAGTCGGTGATATTATCCTGAGTGTTGATAATAAACCAATAAGAAGTCCAAATGATATAAAAAATATAATATCAAATCTTAAACCAGATCAAACAATTTCAATAAAAATACTCCACCATGGGAAAGAACAGACACTACAGGTTAAAATAGAAAAAACACCTAAAGATGATTAAAAATATAGAAAATATATTTTTATGATAAATTATATTACTATAATTATAGTAATAAGGAGAGGTAGCTATTTATGAAGAATTTTACTTATGAAGAGGGGATTTCTTATTATCTCAAACTTATTTCTAAGATTCCTTTACTCACAAAAGAAGAGGAAATAGAACTGGCAAAAAAAATCCAGCAGGGTGATAAAGAAGCTCTACAAAAGTTTGTTCAATCAAATCTTAGATTTGTGGTGAATGTTGCAAAGCAATACGCGGGATATGAAATTCCGTTTCAAGAATTGATATCTGCAGGAAATATAGGATTAATAGAAGCAGCAAAAAGATTTGACCCTGATAGAGGTGTTCGTTTTATATCTTATGCAATCTGGTGGATTAAACAGTCAATTTTGCAGACAATACAGACACAAAAGGATATTATAAAACTTCCTCAAAAAGCATCAGTCTTATCGACAAAAATAGACAAAGCTTATCTAAACTTGAAAGATACTTTAAATAGAGAGCCAAACTATAAAGAGATAAAAGAGTTTTTAGAAAAAGATGGTGTGGAAGTTGAAGAAGAAATAATTAAAAATTATCTCTTAATAAAAAGGCATTCTGTATCCCTTGATAGTCCGATTAATGTGGAAGAAGGTCTAAATTTTATTGATATAATGTCAAAAACTGGAACAAAAGAAGTTGAAGAAGAGCTTGTTAAAGAGGCTTTACAGAAGGAACTTGATAATGTTTTATCTTATCTTTCAGAAAGAGAAAGATTTATAATCATTCACAGGTTTGGCTTGCAGGGAAACGAACCTAAAACGTTAAAAGAAGTGGGTTGTCTTTTAGGGATTTCAAGAGAAAGAATTAGACAGATAGAGATAAAAGCACTGAAAAAAATACGGGTTATAGTGACAAAAAGGAAATTAAAAGATCTTTTAACTTAAAATCCACCTAACCATTTGCCAAAATAAGCCATAAGTACAAATCTTGGTAAACGTCCTATTATGGCACCTATTATAAAGCCCAATATTGGCATCTCAAAGATACCAGCAAGCCAGCAAATTACCTTAAAAGGAATCGGTGTAAATCCTGCAACGATAACAGCCCATATTCCATACTTTCTGAAAAGAATTTCACCTTTGTCATACCATTTTTCACTGAATAACTTTTTAAAGACAGGTTCACCTAAAAATTTTCCTAAAAAATATCCGACAACTCCACCTAAAACACTACCTATTCCAGCTATAATAGCAGTTTTTAAAGGGACAAGTCCAAATGCAGTTCCTCCTGTAATAAAAGGGTCTGGAGGTACAGGCTGAATTATACTTTCTGTAAAGGCAATAAAAAATATACCAATATATCCATATTCGGCAACAATATCCGTTGCCCATTCTTTTAAACTATCTAACATATATAATCCTCAAAAAATAACTTAGAAATTATTCGGCAATAAATTTTTTAAAAATATCTTGAAGTTCTAAAATTCTTAAAGCTTCATAAAGTATTTCAGGCGGATGATGAATAGTCGTTCTTATTCCTTCTTTATTTTTTAGATAGATAAACTTTATAGCTTCTGAATCTACGATTTTGGATTCTGAAAGATCTATATCTATCTCTTCTGTCTCCTCTACTTTAAGTAGATTTTCAATTTTTCTGACGGCAACAATGTTAAAATCGGAGTTAAGTTTTATTTTTAAATGCTTTTCATCTTTTGTGTATTCCATTTGAATTCCCTGCTAACTTTATTTTTTATTTTGTGTGCCATATCTGAATAAACATTTATATATTTGAAGTTTATATCTTCAAAAACCATTTGCATTCTTAAATAATCTTTTTGATGGTGGAATAAAGGCATAATACCTGCAAAAACAAAACCTAAATCAAAAAGTTGATCTGTAAAGATTTTAGTTCCTGCATTTTCAACAGGTAGATCAATGTAAACAGCTTTTATTCCTTTTTTCTTTAAAGTTTTCACTTTTTCCTGAACCCTGTGAATAAAATCATTGCCAAATGATTTAACAACTAAAACGGCCTGTCCATATTTAAAACTAATATTCATCTGGATTATAGTTTTTTCTTTTACCGTAAAATCAGTTACTCTTTTATCTTTTATATTAATTCCCATATTTTTGTAAATCTCTTTTATTATTTTTTTGTATCGTTTCGGAATATATATTTCTAAATCGTTTCTTTCAGTTAAAGGTAGAAAATCTATAACAACAGAAATTCTTTGTTGTCCTGTTTCAAAGCCTTTGTATTCAACGTGAGGGAAAAATCCTACCAAAAGTGCAGTTGTTTTAAATCCATATTTTGCATTAACCCTCTGACTTACAGTATGAACTGTAACGGCTTCACCGAATAGGCCTAAAAGCCCTTTCTCCTTAGCTATATCAATAAGGGCTTTCATCATCATTGTCATAATACCTTTTCCCCTGTGTTCTCGGGAAACTACAGCTTCACCAACTTCTCCAATTTTTGAGTCTGTGGAACGGATTATAGCAAAGTATCCAACAGCTTCTCCTTTATCGGTTCTTACGATAACGGCATATTTTTCACCTTTTTCTAAAATTCTTCTTATCTTTTCTGGATAGTACATCTCTTCTTTTGGGTAAGTATATCCGTATACTCGATAAATCAGTTTTGAGATATCTTCAGCATCTTTAGGTGTAACTCGTGACAGGGTATAGGATACTGCTTTTGCAGGTTCTACTTGCATTTCTTCGTGGGTAAACAACTCCGTAATATGAGGGAATTTTATATTTTTTACAATTCTAAACTCTTTTCCACCTGCCCCTTTATTGATAAATAAGAAATTATCAACAAGATTTTCTATTAATCTTAGCCCTGCTCCTTCAAAATCATTTTTTTCAATAACTTTCTTCACATCATATTTATGCTTATTTGGATCAAATGGTTCACCTAATTCGTGGACGATGATTTCTATACTATCGTCTGTGAGATTAAAAGAAATTTCAAACTCACCTTTTTCATTTTTGTATGCGAATAGAACGATGTCTGTTACCAGTTCATCAATAGCAAGGGCAAGTTTTGTTGCTTCTTCTTTGGTTAAACCTGCATTTAATCCAAATTTATAGCTAAAGTCAGTGACAGGTTCTATAATTCTTAAATCACTTTTTAGTTTTAATGTTGTATCCAATCTCTCATCTCCATTTCTTTTCTATTATAATTATATGATTAAAGTTATACAAATAAACGATTTAAATCTATAATATTAACGTTGTATAACAATATCTAAATTCAATTAACGAGGTGTTTGTATAATGGAGAAAAAAAGAGGAGCAGATATAGTTGTTGATTGCCTTTTGGCAGAAGGTGTTGACACTGTATTTGGACTGCCAGGCGGAGCAATTATGGAAGTTTATGATGCTTTATTTAATGCTCCTTTAAAGAATATATTAACAAGACAAGAAATAGCAGCTTCACATATGGCAGATGGTTATGCCAGGGCTACAGGAAAAGTTGGTGTTGTCTTAGCAACATCTGGGCCAGGTGCAACAAACCTTGTAACTGGATTAGCAACTGCATTTATGGATTCAATTCCTATGGTGGCAATTACAGGACAGGTTCCTACAAGTTACATAGGGACAGATGCATTTCAAGAAGCGGATGTTACAGGAATAACAAGACCAGTAACAAAACACAACTTTTTAGTTACAGATATTAAAGATCTGCCTATGATAATGAGGCAGGCTTTTTATATAGCAAGAACAGGAAGACCTGGGCCTGTTTTGGTTGATATTCCAAAAGATATTACACAGCAATATTCAGAATGTTACATTCCGACAGATGAGGAAGTAAAAGCATCTTTACCAGGATATAATCCTCATTATGAAGGAAATATTGTTCAGATCAAAAAAGCTGCAGAATTGATCAGGCAGGCAAAAAGACCTGTTCTTTATGTAGGTGGTGGTGTAAATTTAGCAGGTGCAAATAAAGAACTGTTAGAGCTTGCTGAACTGACAAGAATTCCTGTAACCACAACAAATATGGGTAAAGGTGCATTTCCAGAAACACATCCTCTCGCACTTCATATGCTTGGAATGCACGGAACATACTATGCAAACATGGCAGTTTACAATTCTGACCTTCTTATATCAGTTGGTTCAAGATTTGATGATAGGGTTACAGGAAAAATTCAGGAATTTGCTCCAGAAGCAAAGATTATTCATATAGATATAGATCCTGCATCTATAAGTAAAAATATTGTTGTTGATGTTCCGATTGTTGGTGATGTGAAGATAGTTCTTAAAAAATTACTGAAAGAACTTCAGAAAAAACCTGTTGAATGGGTTAAAGCAAGGGAAAGCTGGTTAAAACAGATAGAAAAGTGGAAAGAAGAACATCCATTAATATATGAAAAATCCGATAAAGTTATAAAACCTCAGTATGTTATTGAAGAAATCTATAATGTAACAAAAGGGGATGCCATCATTTCTGCAGGAGTTGGTCAGCATCAAATGTGGGCGGCAATGTTTTATAAATATTCATATCCAAGACAGTTTCTTAATTCTGGTGGTCTTGGTACAATGGGATTTGGTTTCCCTGCAGCAATTGGAGCAAAAATGGGAAGACCAGACAAAGAAGTTATAGCAATAGAAGGTGATGGTTCGTTCATTATGAATATACAAGACATAGCAACTGCAGTTCAGTATAGAGTTCCTATAAAGGTTGCGATAATCAATAATGAATTTTTAGGAATGGTAAGACAGTGGCAACAGTTCTTTTATGATAATAGATACTCAAGTGTTTGTCTCTCTGTTCAACCTGACTTTGTTAAACTTGCAGAATCTTTCGGTGCTGTTGGTCTTAGAGCTACAAAACCTTCTGAAGTTAAAGAGGTATTACAGAAAGCAATGTCAATAAATGATAGACCTGTTATAATGGATTTTGTTGTTGATAGAGAAGAGAATGTTTTACCAATGGTTCCGGCAGGAAAAAGTTATAAAGAGATGATTTTAACACCAAGACAAAAAGGTGAAGCAGATACTATGTATTTAGTGGGGTAATAAATGGTAGAAGAAATTAAAACTGTAAAGATAAGAAAACAACCAGAAACAAAAATAAGAAAACACACTATCGTTGTTAGAGTCCAGCATAACTTTGGAGTTTTGGCACGAATAACAGGACTTTTCGCAGGTAGAGGTTATAACATAGAAAGTCTAACAGTTGGGAAAACACAGGATCCTGATATAGCAAGAATAACAATTGTTGTTGAAGGTGATGAAAGAGTAATAGAACAAATAATAAAACAACTTAGAAAATTAATAGAAACATTAAAAGTTAGAGATATTACGGATATTCCACATATAGAAAGGGAACTTGTTCTTATAAAAGTTCATACAGGCGATGAAAAAGCAAGAGACGAAATTATGAGATTGACTAACATATTCCGCGGGAAAATCGTTGATGTTTCTACCGATACATATACAATAGAAGTTACAGGTGATTCAGATAAATTAGAGGCATTTATAGAACTTCTTAGACCTTTTGGATTAAAAGATATAGCAAGAACTGGGACGCTGGCACTTATTAGAGAGTCGGCAAAAAGTAAGCTTCAAAAACATCAGGTGGAATGAAAAAATTTTTGCTACTGCTTCTTTTATCTTTTTCTTTTTCTTTTGGGGAAAACATAGGGATAAAAGAAGCAGTAGTTCGAAACCTGCCTGAAGAATATAAACGGGTTTTTACACAGTTTTTAACAAAGAATATACAAAATTCTGAATATTTTGATTCAAAAAAAGAATATTCATTAATAATACAACCGTTTTTATCCTGGATAGGTATTTCATATACGATCTGTTTTGATATATATGAAGGAAAAAGAATAGCATATATGGGATGTGTAACTGCAAACTCTGGAGAAGAACTTTATGAAAGTATAAAAAGTTTTGAAAATAATTACAGTTTTTTGAAAATTAAGAATTTACCTGAAAGGCAATTTAAGATTAATTTATTAACAAAACATAATATAAAAAATATTAAAAAAGTAAAAATAACATCTCAAAAAGGTGATAATTTGGTTGATTATAAGAAAGTTATCATTTCTAAAGAATTGATAGAAAAAGGTGAGATTTTCAAGAATGTTATTGTTCATTTAAATACGGTAGTTCTTTCTAATAAGCAGGCAGGAATGTTATTTCAAAAACTATTAAACAACTTTAAAGTAAAGGATATTTTGCTTATTGAACGATATTAGTGTTTAATAATATGTTAATTAAATTTTAAAATCAAAGGAGGCAAACATGGCAATAAAGACTTATTATGATCAAGACGCATCTTTAGACTTTTTAAAAGACAAAACAGTGGCAATTATAGGATATGGAAGTCAAGGTCACGCACATGCATTAAACTTAAGGGATAGCGGAATTAAAGTTATTATCGGATTATATGCAGGAAGTAAATCTGCAGAAAAAGCAAAAGCAGAAGGATTCGAAGTTTACACACCAGATGAAGCAGCAGCAAAAGCTGATGTTATTATGATATTAGCACCAGATACTGCACAACCTGAACTTTTTGAAACATCTATTTTACCTAATTTAGATGAAGGGAATGCACTTGCATTTGCACACGGATTTAACATACATTTTGGTCAGATTGTTCCACCTGAATATGTTGATGTATTTTTAGTTGCTCCAAAAGGCCCTGGACATTTAGTTAGATGGACTTATGAAGAAGGAAAAGGTGTTCCTGCTTTATTTGCTGTTTATCAGGACTTTACAGGAAATGCTAAAGATATAGCACTTGCTTATGCTAAAGGAATCGGATCTACAAGAGCTGGCGTAATGGAAACAACGTTTAAAGAAGAAACAGAGACTGATCTTTTTGGTGAACAGGCAGTTTTATGTGGTGGAGCAACTGCATTAGTTAAAGCTGGATTTGAGACATTAGTTGAAGCTGGATATCAGCCAGAAGTTGCATACTTTGAATGTTTACATGAACTTAAACTTATAGTTGATTTAATGTATCAGTATGGAATTTCTGGAATGAGATATTCTATATCAGATACTGCAAGATACGGAGATGTAACAAGAGGAAAAAGGATATATGAAGCAGTTAAGCCAATACATAAAAAAATTCTTGAAGAAATCCAAGAAGGTGAGTTTGCAAAAGAATGGATTCTTGAAAATGTGGCAAAAAGACCTCATTTCAATGCTTTAGTTAAAAAAGATGAAGAGCATTTAATAGAGCAAGTAGGTGAAGAGCTCAGAAGTATGATGCCTTGGTTAAAAGGTAAAGGGCTGTAACACCTGTTTAATGGTGATTTAAATGAATATTACTTCAAAAAGAAAAAATTTAAAACGGATATACGAACCAATTGGAATTTTATTTGCAAAAACACATATAACTCCGAATATTATCACAGTTATTTCTGTGATATTCGGAGTTCTTGCTGCCATATCTTTTCTTAAGGGGAAACCTTTAACAGGTGCAATACTCATATTTATGAGTGGTTTCTTTGACCTGATGGATGGAGTAGTTGCAAGGGAAACAGATAAAGCATCTAAGTTTGGTGCTGTATTTGATTGGCTTGCAGATAAGTTTGTTGATGGATTTTTACTTGTTCTGATTGGTATCGCATATTCAACTCCTATAATAACTGCAATTGCAGTTACTACAAATATGCTTCACACATTTATAAAACCTGTTGTTTACGCAGAAATAGGTTTTTCTAACAGACAAAAAGGAAAAATAGACGATCCTTTAGAAAATAGAGGATTTTTCGGAAGACCTGAAACATTATTAACATTGATAATTTTTGCTATTTTTGAGCATTTTCATATTTTTGGTGGAATGGAGTTCGGATATATTTTAATAGCTGCTCTTACTACATTATCATTGGCAGACAGAATATTATTCTTATACAAGCATTATAACAAGGATTACGATTAAGGGGATAACGATGGGTAGACCATACACTATAATGGTTTCAGAGGTAACAATAGACGGAAAGTTAACCTTAAGAAAAGGTGTTTCCTCAAAAGAGATAATGAAATATATGGATGAGGAAGCAGTCAGATATTTGCACGAGCTAAGAGCAAAAGTTGATGGAATAATGGTTGGGGCTGAAACAATAAGAACCGATAATCCTTTTTTAACGGTAAGACATGTTGAAGGTAAAAATCCAACAAGAATAGTTCCAACATCAAAAGCAAATATTCCTTTAGACGCTAATATTTTACAAAAACACGCACCTACAATCATATTTACATCTTCAGAAGCACCTGAAGAAAAAGTTAAAGCTCTTGAAGAAAAAGTGGAAGTAGTTAGATGTGGGAAAGAAAAAATCAACGTTCTAAGAATGATGGAAATTCTTTATTCAAAAGGTATTAAAAATCTTATAGTTGAAGGTGGTTCTACACTTAACTGGGAATTAATAAAATACGGGCTGATTGATGAAATCAGGCTAATACATATGCCTTTTATAGTAGGGGGAACAGATACTCCTACACTGGTAGGAGGTGAAGGATTTTCTTCTTTTGATGAAATTCCTAAAGCAAAATTAAGAGCACATTTTTTAAGAGGTTCTCATCTTATTACAGAATGGGAAATGAAGTATGAAGATTAAAGTTTTATATTTTTCTTCGTTAAAAGATAAATTAGGAAAAAATATGGAAGATATAGATTTACCAGAAAATTCAACTGTTGAAGATCTTATCTCTACATTGAAAGAAAAATATTCCGAAATTTCGGATTCTTTAGACAATGTAATGCTTGCATTAAATGAAGAGTATGTTGAGAAAAATACACCAGTAAAAGATGGAGATACGGTGGCATTGATACCTCCTGTAAGTGGGGGATAACAATCACATGCTAAAAATCATAGTTAAAATTTAATAAATTCATATACTTATATTAATCAAAAACAAATTTAAGGAGGAAACAAAATGGCGATAGATAAAGAAAAAGTAGAAGAAGTTTTAGAAAAAATCAGACCAGCTTTAAGATTTGATGGTGGGGATGTTGAATTAGTAGATATAGGTGAAGATGGAACTGTATATGTTAGATTAATGGGAGCTTGTTCAGGATGTGCAATGTCTTTAATGACATTGAAAGGTGGTATCGAAATGAAACTTAAAGAAGAGATTCCTGAAGTTAAAGAGGTTGTAGCTGTTAACTTAGGTCAACCTACTTTCTAAGAATTATAGTTTCAGATCTAATAAATGATATAAAAAGCACCTTTAAAGGGTGCTTTTTTTGTTTAAGAGTAAATTTTCTAAAGAAATAAAAAAGCCCTCTCTTTTGAGAGGGCTTTTTATATTTAAAGGCTAAAAGTGGAAAGGCTATTAGAAGCCCATTCCACCCATTCCACCCATTTCGTCCATTCCAGCACCTGGGAGTTTTTCTTCTTTCTCAGGAATTTCTGCAACGAGAGCCTCAGCTGTTAGCATTGTTCCTGCGATAGAAGCAGCGTTTTGAATAGCTGTTCTTACAACCTTAGTTGGGTCAATAATACCAGCTTCAATCATGTTTACGTATTCGCCAGTTGCTGCGTTGAATCCATAATTTGGATCATCAGATTCTTTAATTTTTTCTAATACTACAGAACCTTCAAATCCTGCGTTATATGCAATTTGTTTAATTGGAGTTTTACAAGCATTTTTAATTATCTTGATACCCCATTCTTTATCTTTGTTTTCTTCTTCGATGTTGCAAAGAACTCCAGATGCTCTGTAAAGTGCAACACCACCACCGGCAACAATACCTTCTTCTACTGCTGCTTTTGTAGCGTGAACTGCATCATCTACTCTGTCTTTTTTCTCTTTTAGTTCTGCTTCAGTTGCTGCACCAACTTTGATGATAGCAACACCACCTGCTAATTTAGCAAGTCTTTCTTGTAATTTTTCTTTGTCATACTCAGAAGTAGTAGTTTCGATCTGAGCTTTGATTTGCTCAATTCTTGCTTTAATATCTTCTGGATTTCCTTTACCACCAACGATAGTTGTGTTATCTTTGTCAACAACAACTTTGTCAGCCTGTCCTAATTGATCAAGTTCAACACTTTCAAGAGTCATTCCTAAGTCTTCAGTAATTGCCTGACCACCTGTTAAGATAGCGATGTCTTGGAGCATTGCTTTTCTTCTGTCTCCAAATCCTGGAGCTTTAACAGCAACAACTTTTAATACACCTTTGAGATTGTTTACTACTAATGTAGCTAATGCTTCACCTTCAACATCTTCA
>JALVEZ010000098.1 GCA_027030405.1 Hydrogenothermaceae bacterium
ATCCTTTTACAAACTTGTTTATCACATATGAATCTTCTGTTGTTAATTGTCCCGAGATGTAAAAGTAGTTTTCATCTGGTTGATTTTCTTTCAGCTTTAGTGCAATTATATTGATCGCCTCTTCCCAAGAAATCTCTTTAAACTCATCTTTCTTATTTTCCCTGTAAAGAGGAGCAGGGACACGACCAATATCCATAACTTTAGGAAGGGGGACAGGTTTTAAACACAAGTCCCCCTTAGTTGCAATATGCTGTTTATCTCCTTTTACTTTTGGTCTTCCTTTTTTGTCTTGAATTATTTCAAGCCCGCAACCAACGCCACAATAAGGACATTGTGCTTTTGCTAATAGATCCATATATATTACTCCTCTATAGGTTTGTTCCTTATTTTTCCGTAAGCTCTCCATAATAACCAGGAGATTATAATTCCAGTTCCTGCAAGAATTGAGTAAACGATAAAACCTTTTGAATATCCAATAACACCATAGTTTTGAACAAATAATCCTAAAATTGGAGGAACGACAAATCCACCAAATGCACCTAATCCTCCAACCCATCCAGCAGCACCACCTGTTGCATGTGGAACATATTTAGGAACAAGTTTGAATACTGCACCGTTTGCAATACCCATTCCAGCACCCATTAAGATTTCACCTATGAGAGATACCGTAAAATTAGTGTTACCTCCTAATATGACAACAACAGAACCTATTAAAATTATGGTATAAGACATTAATGAAACAATTTCACCACCGATTTTATCAGCTAACCATCCACCAAATATTCTGATTACCGAAGCCAGTAATGAAAATCCAAAAGCCATTAAGAGACCAGCCTGTCTTAACTCTATATTATAGCTTTGAACCCAGAAAACGATGAACCATCCAGTTAAAGCAAGGAAACCACCGAATGATGTGAAATAAAGAGCAACCAGTGCCCATGTTTGTATATGTTTAGCTGAATTTTTTAAAGAATCTATCAAGCTACCTGTAGGAATAAGTTCCTGTCCTAATTGTTTAGCAAGTTTAGCAGCTTCATTATGAGGAACACCTGCTTTAATTAACTGGAAATAAGGAGCATCTTTGGCAAGCAAAATATAAATAACTGTACCTACAAGTAAGAACCCAAACCATAAAATATACGAGGTTGTGAGGCCTATAGATTTTAATGCAAAAGGTAAAATCATTCCGAATATACCAGGAGCAAGATTACCTACACCTGCATAAGTTCCTAATGCCATACCTTGTTTACTTTCTGGAAACCAGTAAGCAGTTTGGGCTATACCTACTGAAAAAGTAGCAATTCCACAACCACTTAAAAATCCAAAGAATAAAATTAGCCAGTACATCCACGGTTCGAGATGCGGATAATAAAGATATAGAAGCGTTGAAAGCCCTGCCATACCTATAACAGAAAGAATTAATAAAGTGGCGAGAGGAATCTTTCCTCCCACCTTATCAACCCAAGCAGCAAAAGGTATTCTAAGAAGCGAACCTGTAAGATTCGGGGCAGCAACAAGGAGCCCCATTAAAAATCCTGAAAGCCCTAATATCTCTTTTAGGTTTTTAGCTACAGGCCCATATAAAGAAACTGCTGCAAATCCAATAAAGAATCCAAATGTTGCCATAATTAGCCCTATTTGAGGACTCCCTGTAATTTCAATTACTTTTCCGTTGTACTCAATCCTTTTGTGCATATTTAACCCTCCATTTCCTTATCTTTTACGGACATCTTTCTCTATAAACAATAGGTCTTCTGAAAATGTAACTGAATGGAATACTTAAAATATGAACTAATCTTGTAAATGGGAATATGGCTGTTAGAACAAATACAAGGAAGATATGAAGTTTTAATAAAATCGGAACATCAGCCATAAGTGTGTAGTTAGGTGTGAAAACCCAGAGTCCTCTGAACCATGGAGCTACAGTATCTCTGTAATCATATTGTAGAAAAATAGTGTTGATCACACCTAAAGTTGTAATAGCAAGTAATAAAAATAATGTTATCCAGTCCATTGTTGTTGTTATAGCCAATAGTCTTGGATTTGTTAATCTTCTGTAAATAAATAAAACAAGACCAGCCACAACCATAAGTCCTGCAGCAGTTCCTCCGTATAGTGCAAGAAAATGATATGTATGTTCCGAGATTCCCATTTCTTCAGTCCATGATTTTGGAATAACGATACCGATAATATGACCAAAAAATGCAAATATTATTCCATAGTGGAATAACAAACTTGCTGGTCTGAGCATTTTCTTTTCTAAAATTTCACTTGATTTAGTTCTCCATGTATAAGGAAAAGCAAAAAATCTGAAAGCATTACCTATGAAGAATATAGTTATTGCTATGTATGGAAAAACCACCCAGAAGAATAAATTAGCTGCATCATACCCGCATTTTGATAAATCAATCATTTTGTTTAACCTCCATTATTTCTATGTTTTTAAGGATAAAATCAATTAAAGGTGTAAATTTTGAGTCAACCTCTAAAAGTCCTTTATAGATCTGGTTTAACTCTTTTGAAAATGCCTGTAAAACCTTAATCCCCGTCTCCTCATCAATGTAAGAAACAAACTCAAGGATTATAGGCAGAAAGTCTGGAAGTTCGTTATCAACAAATTCGAATCCTTTTTCTCTGTAATACTCAACTAACCTTGCAAGATAATTACCTCTTTTTGGATCATCTTTAAACTTATGATAAGTCAGGTAAAGACTGCTTCTTTCATTCATATCAAAGCTTTTAACATACTCTTTCTGAATTTCAAATAGAGGCTCTTTTTTGTAATAATCCAAAACTTCAATAAGACCATCTTCATCAATTTCTGATATATCTATGCTCTTTACTATATTTTTAAGCTCTTCTTCTGGATATCTAAGTAACAAAGATATAAGCCCAAACTTTTCATTTAACTGCATTTTTCCACCTCACTTATGGAAGACAAAAGTCACAATCTGGCGTATAGTCAAAACCAGTCATTCCTTGTTCTTTATAAACATCCCTATCAAACTCTTTTCTTGTTGTTGGAATGACGAATCTCTCTTCAAATTTAGCAATGGCAAGCATTCTATAAAGTTCTTCTGCACCATCAGGTGTCAATCCAACTTCTTCAAGTTTTTTCATATCTATTTCTTTTCCGAGCTCTTTTGCTCTCATGTAGTATCTAACCGCCACGAGTCTGTTTATAGAATCTTTGATAGCATCAACATTTCCACCTGTTAAAAGATTTGCAAGATATTCAAGGGGTATTCTCATTTCATCAATAGATGAGAACAGTTCATCGTAGTTTTTATCTTCAAATAATTGGAGGATTGGGCTTATCGGTGGAACATACCATACCATCGGGAATGTTCTGAATTCGGGATGTAAAGAAAGTGCAACTTTGTACTTAACCATGAGTTTATAAACAGGGGATTTTTGAGCATACTCTATGTAATTATCAGGAACACCATCTTTCTTAGCCTGTTTAATAACTTCTGGATCATGTGGATCTAAGAATATTTCTAACTGTTTTTCATATAATTTTTTATCATCTTTTTCATTTAAAAGTTCTGTTAGCTTGTCTGGATCATAAAGGATTACTCCGATGTATCTTATTTTTCCAACACATGTTTCAGAACAAATTGTTGGTAATCCTGCTTCGATTCTTGGGAAACAGAAAGTACATTTTTCAGCTTTTTGCGTAGCCCAGTTAAAATAAACTTTTTTATAAGGACATGCAGATACACAGTATCTCCAACCTTTACAGTTATCCTGGTCAACAAGAACTATTCCATCTTCATTTCTTTTGTATAAAGCTCCAGATGGACAGGCTGCTACACAGGCAGGATTAAGGCAATGTTCACAAAGCCTTGGGAGATAGAAAAAGAATGTTTCTTCAAATTTCATTCTGACTTCTTCAGCCATTTTTAAAATGTTAGGATCATTTACTGCGTGTTCTGGAGCCCCTGCAAGATCATCTTCCCAGTTAGGCCCCCATTTTATATCTATTTTCTTTCCTGTCAGCAAAGATTTTGCCCTTGCAACTGGCTGATGTTTTTGTTTTGGCGCATTAAATAGATGTTCATAATCGTAAGTCCACGGTTCATAGTAATCATCTATAGTAGGAAGATTTGGATTATGGAAAATATTTAAAAATTCAAATAATCTGTTTCCTTGTTTCAGTTGTAATTTACCATTGCTTTTTATCTCCCATCCACCTTTATACTTTTCCTGATTTTCCCACTGGACTGGATAACCAACACCTGGTTTTGTTTCAACATTGTTAAACCATACGTACTCTACACCATCTCTTTTTGTCCATGTATTTTTACATGTAACACTGCATGTATGACAACCTATACATTTATCTAAATTTAATACCATTGTTATTTGTGCTTTAACTCTCATTTTATATCCTCCTTTATTTAGTTAGGCCACTGAACTTTGTTTAATTTCTTAATTAAAACGACAGAATCACTTTGAGTTCCTGTTGGGCCATAGTAGTTAAATGAATAGCTGAGTTGTGCATATCCTCCTACCGCATATGTAGGTTTTATATGGATTCTTGTGGTTGCGTTGTGACTACCACCTGTTTCGTTTGTAAGTTCAGAAATAGGCACATGTATATTTCTATCCTGAACGTGATACATAAGAGCCATTCCTTTCTGAACCCTATGACTTACTGCAGCCCTTGCAACCACCACACCATTTCTGTTATAGACCTCTACCCAGTCATTATCTTTAATTCCTGCTTCTTTTGCATCTTCATCACTGATCCATACAACCTGACCACCTCTAAATAGTGTTAACATTATCAGGTTGTCGTAGTATGTAGAGTGAATCTGCCATTTTCCGTGTGGCGTAATCCATCTTGCTTTGATAGTCTTTTCATCAACTTCTGGAGGATTTTCCCAATCTTCAAATGGATTTATTACTAAAGGAGGTTTATAAACAGGTAAATTTTCTCCGACTTCTGTAAATAGTTCATGATCTATAAAAAGTTCCTGTCTTCCAGATAATGTTCTAAACGGCATTTTAAACTCTATAGAGTTTGAGAATGCTGTAAATCTTCTATCAAAATGTGTAGTTCCTGTAAATATAGGCGTAGAAATAGATACCCTTGGTTGAACTGTAATTTCTTTAAGAGTAAAATGCTCACTTTCCCTGTCTTTTGCCACATTTTCAAGTTCTGGTAATCCTGTTTTCTTTGCAGCAAATTTCCATGCTTTATTTGCAGGTTTTCCATTTGTACATGTGGATAATGTAAGTATCGCTTCTACTGCTTTTTCATCTTCTTCTATGTTTGGCATACCTTTGTGGATTCCTTCTTTATGTGTTCCTAACATTGTTTTTAGGAATTCATATTCTTCTTTAGCATCAAAACTCCATCCATGGGCACCTACTGGTTTTTCATAAACATTTGGGCCAAGGGCAATAAATTTGTCGTATATTTTTGTGTAATCTCTTTTCACAACCGCTATATTTGGCATTGTTTTACCTGGGATAGCTTCTGTTTCTCCTTTTGACCAGTCTAAAACTTTTCCATAAGGCTGAGCAATTTCTGCTGGAGAATCGTGCATTAATGGAGCAGTTACTATGTCTTCATATTCTCCTTGAAGATATTTTTCTGAAAGTTCAGAGAATGTTTTAGCTATTTCTTTATAAATCTGCCAATCTGATTTTGATTCCCATAACGGTTCAACAGCTTTGTTTAAAGGATGTATAAATGGATGCATGTCTGTTGAGTTTAAGTCTGTTTTTTCATACCACGTAGCTGTTGGTAAAACAACATCAGCATATAAAGCTGAACCTGTCATTCTGAAATCTAATACAACAAAGAAATCAAGTTTTCCGACAGGAGCATCTTCCCTTAATTTTACTTCTTCAGGTTTTAAAGGTGAATATTCTGCCATAACACCTGTGTTTTCCACACCAAGCATATGCTTTAAGAAGTATTCATGTCCTTTTGCTGAACTTGATATAAGATTAGATCGCCATACAAATAAAGTTCTCGGGAAATTTACAGGATTTTCTGGATCCTGTATAGAAAACTCAAGTTCTCCATTTTTCAGTTTTTCAACAACATACTCTTTAGGATCTTTTCCTGATGCTTTTGCTTCTTCTGCAAGGTCTAAGCTGCTTTTATTAAATTGTGGATAGAACGGAAGCCATCCAAGTCTAACTGCAAGAAGTATATAATCTGCAGGATGTTTATATTTTGTTTTTCCTTTTATAGGAGAAGCAAGTCTTTCTATATTGTTATCTTCATATCTGAACTGTTCTGTTGTGAAATACCAGAAAGAAGTTGCATTTTGGAGTCTTGGTGGTGCCTGCCAGTCCCTTGCAAATGTTACTGTTGCCCATCCTTCAAATGGTCTAACTTTTTCCTGTCCTACATAATGGGCCCAACCACCACCGTTCTTTCCTTGAGAGCCAGTAAGTATAACAAGGTTAAGAATAGAACGATATATAAGGTCTGCATTATACCAGTGGTTAATTCCAGCACCCATAATAATCATAGAACGGCCTTTAGATTCAGCAGCATTTTTTGCAAACTCTCTTGCAATTCTTTCTACCTGATGGGCTGGTGTTCCTGTTATTTTTTCCTGCCATTTTGGAGTATAAGGAACATCATCGTTATAAGATGATGGATAACCTTCTTCAAGACCATCTCTCTTTACTCCATAGTTCGCAAGGAAAAGATCAAAAACGGTTGTTAAATAATACTCTTTACCATCAATTTCCACTTTTTTAACTGGAATTTCTCTTTTTAGAACACCTTTTTTATCGTTTTCAAAATATGGAAGTTTTATAAATCCTTTTTCATCTTCTTTACCAAGAATTGTTAAAACAGGATTTATTTTATTTCCATTCTCGTCCTCAAGCTTTAGATTCCATTTTCCTGTGTCTTCCCATCTATATCCTACACTTCCGTTTGGTATAACCAATTCATCCCTATCTTCATCTAACATTACTAACTTCCATTCAGCATTTGAAATATTTTTACCAATATCAGAAGCTCTTAAAAATCTTTCTACAGTATATCCATCTTCTTCTTTATCTAACATCACTAAAAATGGTAAATCTGTATACTGCTTTGCATAATCTATGAAGTAACTTTCTGGATTATCAATATAAAATTCTTTTAAAATTACATGTGTCATAGCTTGAGCTATTGCTGCATCTGTTCCTGGATTTAGTTGCATCCATTCATCGGCAAATTTTACATATTCAGCGTAATCTGGACTTACAGATACAACCTTAGCCCCTCTGTATCTAACTTCAGAAAAGAAATGAGCATCTGGTGTTCTGGTCATTGGAATGTTCGATCCCCAAACCATTATGTAAGTAGAGTTATACCAGTCACCACTTTCAGGAACGTCTGTCTGTTCTCCCCATACTTGCGGTGAAGCAGGTGGAAGGTCAGCATACCAGTCATAAAAACTGAGCATTGTTCCACCTATTAAAGATAAAAACCTTGCTCCTGATGCATAACTGAGCATTGACATTGCAGGAATTGGTGTAAAACCGGCAATTCTATCAGGGCCATTTTTCTTAATTTCATAAATAAGCTGTGATGCTATTAACTCTTTTACTTCATCCCAGCCAACTCTTACAAAACCACCTCTTCCTCTCTGTTGTTTGTATTCTTTTGCCTTTATAGGATCGCTTAAAATGTCTTCCCATGCTTTAACTGGATTACCATTGTTTTTCTCTTTAGCTTTTCTCCATGCCTCAAGGAGAACCCCTCTAACATAGGGATATTTAACTCTTAAAGGACTGTAAACATACCATGAGAAAGAAGCTCCTCTTTGGCATCCTCTTGGTTCGTATTCTGGGAAATCAGGGCCTGTTGTTGGATAGTCTAATGCCTGTGTTTCCCACGTAATGAGTCCGTTTTTAACATGAACCCACCAGCTACATGAACCTGTACAGTTTACACCGTGTGTAGTTCTAACTCTTTTGTCATGTTGCCATCTTTTCCTGTAAAAGTCTTCCCACGTTCTGTCCTGTTCTGTAAGGGCTGAATGCCCTCCTGAATAGATTTCTTTCGGAGCAAAAGCTGTGAACTTTTTGAGCAGATAAGAAACTCTTCGCTTCATTTTACATTCCTCCAATGTATTTTAAAAAATCTTCCCCTCCAAATCGGCTTCTATTTCTGTAAAAACCTTGTACCTTTTTTGTGGTTTGTTGTGTATCATCTTTAAAACAATATCATCAAACAACTTAGGAACATTTGTTCCGACTTTTGAAGGTTTATCTGGAAGTGGTTCATCGTAAATCTCAAGTATGTTTGGTCTTGTGTATGGTGATTTTCCTGTTAATTTTTTGTAAAGCTGATATCCAAATGCAAAAATTTCTTCTTCTTCATTAGATTGACCTAAAACAATATCATTTATTTCTAATCTAATATTCTCATATTTTCCTTTTATCATATTGTTGAAAACAATAAGGAATCTTAATGCTTCTTTGGATAAATTTTTCAAAACTCTAAAGTAGAATTTTTCAAAACTTTCTTTTGGTTTTTTAAGTCTTAAATACTCTTTAACCAACTCTTCAACATAGTATTTAACTTCTTTAAGTGGAATGGCTTTTATTAAAAGCTTTCCTTCTAAAGATTCTCCAGTCAATGTTCCTCCGTAATACATATCTACCCCTAAAACTGCCTCACCATCTTTTTTAAATTTTACACCTACAAATCCTATATCTCCATTACCATGTATTCCACAACCTTTAGCACAAGCTGACCAGTACATTTTAATTTTTGAATCTGACGGGTCTGCTGGATAGTTCTGTGTCAAATAATCAGCAACTTCTATAGCATCTGGCTTATTCGGTATAACACCGAATGGACAATGCTCTGTTCCTGCACATGCTATAACATCGTTAAAATACGGTGAGTTTATATTTTTATATTTTTGATAAACTGGTGTTGAAAGAAGATTATTTATGTTTTCCTGAGGAACACCTAAAATATAAAGATTTTGAGTTACTGTTAGTCTTATATTCCAATTTCCAAACTCTTTTGAAACCTCTGCTGCTTCTATCATTGCACTGCCTGAAAAAATTCCAGATGGTACAACCATATGCATTGCAAAATTTCCATCTTTTAGCTGAATTTTACCTACCTTTTCACCACCTTCTATTTCTGTAAGAGTTCTTCCTGCTTTTTCAAAATCTCTTCCTGCTTCCTGTTTGACAGCATCAATAACCTCTTCCATTCCAACAGCATCAATCATATATTTGAGTCTGTTTTTGTTTCTGCTGTCTTTAAATCCGTATGTTTTGAAAATTTTTGCCAGTGCTTCAAAAAAGAGGGGAACCTCATTCCCCATTAGAAAAACATCAGCAGGTTTAGCAACAGCTCCTACTTTTCCTCCTAAATAAACATTGAACCCGTATATTCCATCCTTTTCTGCAAGAATAAAACATGCGTCGTGTCCGTAGATATTACATCTATTTGAAAAAGAACCTGAAATACCGATATTAAATTTTCTTGGAAGCTGGCATATCCATTCTTCTTTTTTCAGAAAAATGTCCTGAATTCTCAGAAGTATATCCCATGTTTCAATAACATTATCAAATGCAACGCCATCTAAAGGATCTTGAACAATATTCCTGAAGTTATCTACTCCTGTCTGAAAGGTTGTTATACCGACACTTTCAAGTTCTTTTAAAACAGTTGGTATATCTTCTATTCTGAGATAACGGAGTTCTACCTGCATTCTCGTTGTTAGGTCTATATAATCGTTTCCATACTGTTTAGCCATTTCTCCTAACTTTTTTGCTTGGTCATAGGTTAGTTTTCCTCCTGGGACTCTTACCCTGAGCATAAATCTTTCTGGTGTTGCAGGTCTATAAAAGACACCAAAACACTTAAAGAAATAAGAAAGGTCGTGTTCGGGAATCGAGGAAAATCCATTTTGTGCATAATACTCAAGTTTTTCCCACGCTTCCTGTGGAGAATGTTCCTGTTTTAATTTTTCTATTTTATTTATTCTTTTATTTCTTTCCTGGGAGATTTTTATAAGTTTTTCCATACTTCCTCTCCTATTTCTGTTAATGAAGTTACATTTTTGTAACTTGGAAGTTTATCGTGAAGTTTAACCACTTCTCCAAAGACTATTACAGCTGGTTTTTCTGCATTTTTTGAAAGTTTTTCAATTTCTTTAAGCTTCCCTACAATAACTTTTTGATTTTTCCTTGATGCATTGCTGATTATTGCCATTAGGATATTTAAATTTACATTTTGAACTTTTGCCTCTTCTAAAATATCTTTAGCCCTGCTTAAACCCATTAAAACAACAACTGTATGATTTTTTTGTTTTAAAAGAGGTAACCAATCTTTATTAAATCTGTTTCCTGCTAAATGGGCAGAAACTACAGAAAAACCTGTAGAATAACCTCTCATAACAACAGGGATGCCTGAGTAAAGAGGGGCAGATGTTGAGGAAGAGACACCAGGGATAACTTCAACATCAATTTCGTTTTCAAGGAGAAAGAGAGCTTCTTCCCCTCCTCTTCCGAATATATAAGGATCTCCGCTTTTTAGTCTTCCGACTGTTAGTCCAGATTTTGCAAATTCTAATAAAAATCTGTTTATCTCATCCTGTTTTATAGAAAGTTTTCCTTTCTGTTTCCCAACATATATGATTTTTGTTTTTTCTGGTAGAAGCTGAACAATCTCCTCTGTTATAAGATGGTCTATTAGAGCAACATCTAATTGCTCAAAGGTTTTTAAAGCTTTTATTGTTAAAAGCTCTGGATCGCCTGTCCCACAGCCAATAAGAAAAACCCTGCCTTTCATATATACTCACCGTTTATTTTATTTGCTATTTCTTAATGCAACTTACATGCCAAAGCTTGTAAGTTATTAATCCTCAATGATTTTTAAAGAAGCAGACTGTTTTCTTGATATAACCAGAAGTGTTGAATTACAAAATTGTAACAGTAGAATTGTAATTTTAATTACAAAAATGTAACTTTGTTACAACTTTCAGAGAAATTTGCCACTTATTTTGTAGGTTTTTGATTGGTATATTTTTTGCACTAAAATTTTGTAGATAAAAATAGAGGTTGTTTAAATGATAAATACTTATTTAAATAAAGTTGGTGTTGGAAAGGAACGATGGAAAGACTTAACCTATGAAGAAGCCTTTGATGCTCACAAACTAATATTAGATGGTAAAACAACTGACATACAGATAGGTGCATTCTGGTCTGCAATGAGGATAAAATATGCAACACCAGAAGAATTAAATGGATTCATAGACGCAGTTAGAGAAGAAACTAATTATATAGATACTTATCCGCTAAAACCTGTAGATCTATCTGTTGGATACGATGGAAAAAATAAATCAATTCATGTTTTACCGGCAGCCATTTTTATAGCAACAGGGGCTGGGGCAAAGGTTGTAGGACACGGAAATGAAGGAGTTCCATCAAAATTTGGTGTAACTTATCAGGAAGTACTTAATGCAATGGGCGGAATGACGCAATTAAAACCAGACAATATTCTAAAAACATTGGAACTTTCAGGTTTTGGTTTTTATCATCAAAAATATATTAATCCAAAACTTGCATCTTTATTGCCCAAAAGACAGGAATTTGGACTAAGAAATTTCTTGAATACCATTGAAAAAATGATAAATCCATTTAAAACTACCAAAGTTTTAGCAGGAGTGACACACAAACAATTTGTTACAAAGTACATCCAGTTAGGAACACATGTTGGTTTTAAAGACATTTTTATAATAAAAGGATTAGAGGGCGGAATCGAACCTTTTCCAAATAGAGAAACTAAAGTTTGTACTAATAAAGTCTTTTCCTTATCTATAATTACTAAAGAAGTTAAAGAAGACATTAAGTTTGCAGAGAATGTATCTATCAAAGATAATGCAGATATATGTTTATCCATTTTAAAAAATGAAGAAAATCCTTTTAAAGAGTGGGCTTTACTTACAGCGGCACTTATAATCAGTGCTTATGAAACAAATGATGATATTAAAAAATCAATTTCCATGGCAGAAGAAAGTTTAAATTCTGGAGCAGCATTAGAAAGTTTTGAAGTTTATAAATCTTTATCAACAAATAAAAAGGTTATCTTTTAAGAGGAATATTATATTTTTCCATTCTATATCTTACCTGTCTTGGAGTCATACCTAAAATCTTGGCTGCTTTTTTAACCACATAACCTGATTCTTTTAGAGCATTTTCAATAGCTTCTTTTTCAATTTCTTGAACTGTTTTTGGAAGTTCAGATTGCAATACGTTGCTTTTTGAATTTAATGATTCATTGTTCAATATATTTGTTTCTTCATTTTTAAT
>JALVEZ010000099.1 GCA_027030405.1 Hydrogenothermaceae bacterium
AAAAATTAACGGACATGTATCATTAGGTGTAAGTTATAAAGTTGCTTATCAAAATCAACTTCCTTCATCAGGTTTAAAACATACAGACACAACATTCTTAACATCTTTAGTTGTAGATTTTTAAGTATAAGAGATAAGCCTCTTTAAAGGGGCTTACCTCTATATATAGCATATAACGCTGTTTGATATTTAGTTCATGGTTATTTATAATATTCTAAATTCGTTATTTCTAAATAATTAAGGAGGAATAGTATGGAAAAATCCATGTTCAAGTCTGCTATTACTGTAAATGGTAAAGACTACACAGTTTACAACATTGCAAAATTACAAGAAGAAGGTGTTGGAAACATTGATAGACTTCCTTTTTCAATCAGAGTTTTAGTTGAGAACCTTTTAAGAAATTGGGATGGGAAAGTAGTAACAGAAGAAGATGTAAAAGAGATAGCTAACTGGAAACCAAAATATGAAACTCCAAGAGAGATAGCACATCATCCAGCAAGGGTTATTATGCAGGACTTTACAGGTGTTCCTGGTGTTGTTGACCTTGCAGTTATGAGAGATGCAATGAAAGATTTAGGAAAAGATCCTCAAAAGATCAATCCACTTGTTCCTGTCGATCTTGTTATTGACCACTCGGTTCAGATTGACTTTTTTGGGACAGAAGATGCTTTAAAGAAAAACCTTGAACTTGAATACAAAAGAAACAAAGAAAGATATCAGCTCTTAAAATGGGCTCAAAAGGCTTTTGATAATTTAAGAATTTTCCCTCCAGGAGCAGGTATTATCCACCAGGTTAACGTGGAATATGTTGCACAGGTTGTTATGACAAAAGATGAAAACGGTGAAACTATTGCTTTACCTGATACACTTGTTGGAACTGACTCCCATACAACTATGATTAACGGTCTCGGTGTTATGGGATGGGGTGTCGGTGGTATCGAAGCTGAAGCCGTTATGTTAGGTCAGCCTTACTATATGAAAATACCTGAAGTTGTTGGTGTGAAACTTACAGGAGAACTTCCTGAAGGTGCAACAACAACAGATTTAGTTTTAACAGTAACACAAAAATTAAGAGAACATGGTGTTGTAGAAAAATTTGTTGAATTTTTTGGGGAAGGTGTTAAGAAACTTTCAGTTCCAGATAGAACTACACTTGCTAACATGGCTCCTGAATATGGAGCAACAATGGGATTCTTCCCTGTTGATGAAAAAACTGTAGAATTTTTAAGACTTACAAATAGAGGTGAAGCTGCTGATTTAGTAGAAGCTTACACTAAAGAAAATAAGCTTTTCTTCCACGGTGATGAACATCCTGAATATTCATCAATTGTTGAGATAAATATGTCTGAAGTTGAACCTTCTCTCGCAGGCCCTTCAAGACCTCAGGATAGAGTAACTTTAAAAGATATGAAGAAAGCATTTATTGATTTATTAAATTGCAACTACAATAGAGAAATTGATATAAAAGAGATTACTGCTTTCGAAGATGAAGCAGGAAAAGATATGGAAGTTGGAGAATGCAGAATCCACAAAGGTAAAAAAATTGCCAAAATTAACCTTGATGGTGAAGAGGTTGTAATCGGCGACGGTTCTGTTGTTATTGCTTCAATTACATCTTGTACAAATACATCAAATCCATCTGTTTTAATTGGTGCTGGTTTGTTAGCTAAAAAGGCAGTTGAAAAAGGTTTAAATGTAAAACCTTACGTTAAAACTTCTTTAGCTCCTGGTTCAAGGGTTGTTGAAGGATACTTAAAAGAAGCCGGACTCCTTCCTTTCTTAGAGGCTTTAAAATTCCATATTGTTGGGTTTGGTTGTACTACGTGTATCGGTAACAGTGGGCCATTAAACCCTGAAATAGAAAAAGCAATTAAAGAGAACGACTTAATAGTTTCTGCTGTTCTATCAGGAAACAGAAACTTTGAAGCAAGAATTCATTCTGATGTTAAAGCAAACTGGCTCGCTTCTCCTATCCTTGTAGTTGCTTATGCGATAGCTGGAAGAACTGATATTGATCTAACAACTGAACCTTTAGCAAAAGATCCTAACGGAAATCCTGTTTACTTAAAAGATATCTGGCCATCTCAGGATGAAATAAATGAAATTATGAGTAAAGTATTAACTCCTGAAATATTTGCAGAAAAATATGCTGGCGTTCTTGATGGGGATGAATACTGGCAAGCTCTCGAAGCTCCAACAGGAGAAACATTTGAATGGGATCCAAACTCAACATACATTAGAAAGGCTCCTTACTTTGACAACTTTAGCTTAGAAGTAGTTCCTCCAGGTGATATTGAAAAAGCAAGAGTCTTAGAGCTTTTAGGTGATTCTGTTACAACTGACCATATTTCACCTGCAGGAGCAATTCCACCAGATTATCCTGCTGGTAAATATTTACTCGAACATGGTGTTCCTGTTGAAGAGTTCAACTCTTACGGTTCAAGAAGGGGTAACCACGAAGTTATGATGAGAGGAACATTTGCTAACGTTAGAATTAAAAATAAACTTGTGGCTCCTAAAGAAGGTGGTTTCACTTTAAAAATTCCTGAAAATGAGGAGATGTTTGTTTACGATGCAGCAATGAAATATAAAGATGAAGGAACTCCTCTTGTTGTTTTAGGTGGTAAAGAATACGGAACTGGTTCTTCAAGGGACTGGGCAGCGAAAGGGACTCAGCTTTTAGGTGTAAAAGCTGTTATAGTTGAATCTTTTGAAAGAATTCACAGAAGTAACCTTGTTGGTATGGGTGTTCTTCCTCTCGTATTTAAAGAAGGAGACAGCTGGGAAAAATTAGGATTAAACGGACACGAAGAATATTACATAACTGGAATCACTGATATGAAACCTGGAAAAGAAATCCATGTAAAAGCTGTTAAAGAAAACGGTGAAACTGTTGAGTTTGATGTAATATCAAGACTTGATACTGTTGTTGATGTTGAATATTTCGAACACGGTGGAATTTTACCATTAGTTCTCAGAAAGTTAGCATCTGAATAATAACAAAGGGGCTGTTGAGCCCCTTTTTATTTTATGAAAATAAAAGCTGTAGTTTTTGGAACTGTTCTAAATTTATTGATTCTTTCTTTAGGACTATTCATCTATTTTAGATTTTTTACTGATTTTTCTTTTGAAATATACTTTTATTTTAATTTTGCTTTAGCATTTTCAACAGTTTATTTATTTCTAAAAAAATTTTTTTATTCCTCTTTTGTAGAAGCTTTTCAAAAGTCTGTATTTATAGGTGTTATTTCTCTGATAATATTTTTAGCAGGTTATTATTTTTTGGTTTTATAATAAAAAAGCCCTGATATATCAGGGCTTTATCCATTTTATTTGTCTACAGGTAATCCACTTGGAACAGACTCTGGTATCCAGATGGATAAGTAATTTACATCAGGATCTGTTAGAGCATTTTCCACGAAATCAACTAAAGCATCAAACTCTTCAGGCGTTAATTCTTCAATATTTTTAAGTTCTGGATCCAGTGTAGATAAAATTTCGTTTATGACTTCTGGACTTCCTTTATAAGTATCTCGGAGATCTTCTGGAATATTCTTTAAATCATAGTTTCTTAAAGATTCTTCTGGATTCATATGATGTTTTATTACATCTTTTATGGAAGAGTATGCTCCATTATGAAAATAAGGCCCAGAGTATGCCACATTTCTTAAAGGTGGTGTTCTAAATTTAAATTTATCTTTTTCATCTTTTGTTATACTGTATCTTCCATAATCAAGTCCTGTCACAGGATCTTTTCCTGGCCCGAACTGAGGAACACCAATATTATGAAATTTCTGGTCAGTCATTAATGCACCTGCGTGACATTTATAACAGTTTCCTTTTCCGTAGAAAATTTCTGCACCTAATTTTTGCTTTGGAGTGAGGGCTTCTTTATCTCCAGCAAGATATTTATCCCACGGGCTGTTTGTTAATGAAAAAGCCTGAATTTCAAAAGCACCGATGGCATTGGCTATATGTGCTATTGTTATATTTTCTAAAGGAACATCTGGGTACGCCTTTTTCAATAGATCAATATATCCTGGAACAGATTTTATTCTTTCTAAAACTTTATTCCATATTCCTATGAAATCAGAATCATCTAGATTTGCAATATCGTTTTCACCAATAAATCCTCTCATTTCAGCTCGAGCTGTTAAAGGGAATAAAGCTTGTGCTGAAACAACATTATTTAAACCCTCTGGTAACTGGTCTTTAGCAGGTGAATCAATAGTTCCATCTTCTTTTAGTTGGATTCTTGAATCCCAGAACATACTTTTCCATTCTTTATCTCCTCTGTTGAACACTTCAGGAGCATTTCTCGCAACTATTTCGTGTGGATAGGTCATCTTTCTATCTGGCCCAAGACCTGTTGCATCTACACCTATAGGTAGGGATCTATTATCGCTGGTTCCAAAATAGGGATGGTGACAAGTGGCACAGGATGTATCTTTGTTTCCGCTGAGAAGTCTATCAAAATAGAGCATCTGACCTAACTTCACAATATTTTTATCCTGAGGTGGTTTTTGAATAGGTCTGAGACTTAGCTTTTGGATTTTGTCGTCTAAAGATTCGCTATCTGACGAGTTACATGAGATTAAAGTCAAAGGAACCATCCCCAACACACATAGTTTAATAATTTTTTTCATATTGCACCTCCAATATAACACATTAGTTGAATATATTAGCATATTCTTATTTGTTTTAAAACTTCTTTTATAGTCAATAACTTAACTGTAAATTTTGTTTACATATTCCTTGTTTCGTTCCAAAAGAAAAAAAATTTAATTACAATTTTTTTGAAAATTGTAAAAAAATGATAATATTGAAAAATAAGGTTGCAATTAGATTTTTTTGGTTTAAACTTATAAGTATTACAAATACATTAATATTTACTAACGGGGCAGAATGGAAAAAGAAGCAGTATCACACTATACAGTTTTAAAAGATGAAGTGGTTGATTTTATTGGATTATCTCCACATGAAACTATTGTGGATGCGACGGTCGGTGGAGGTGGTCATTCATACGCTGTATTGGAAAAATATCCTAATAAAAAAGTAATAGGTATTGATAAAGACGAGTATGCTCTTTCTGTTGCTGAGGATCGTTTAAAAGAATTTGAAGGTAGATATCATCTCATAAAAGGTTCTTTTAAAGATATTGATAAGATTTTAGATTCCCTTGGTAAAGAAAAAGTCGGTGGATTTATATTTGATTTAGGTGTTTCACATTTTCAATTAAAGTTAGATAGAGGATTTTCTTTTAACAGGGAAGAATTTTTAGATATGCGTATGGATAAGGATAATCCATTGACTGCGTATGATGTGGTGAATAGTTATCCTGAATATAAATTAGAAGAGATCATAAAAAAATACGGGGAAGAAAGGTTTGCAAAAAGAATAGCCAAAAATATCGTTGAGCAGAGAAAAAAGAAAAAAATCGAAACAACAAAAGAACTTGAAAATATTATTTTCCATTCATATCCGAGAAAATTAAGACATGGAAGGATTCATCCTGCAACGAAAACCTTTCAAGCCATAAGGATAGAAGTAAACAATGAACTGTCTGAAATAGAGGAGGCATTGCAAAAAGCCATTGATAGACTTGACACAGAGGGTATTTTAGCAGTAATATCTTTTCACTCTTTAGAAGACAGAATAGCGAAAAAAATAATAAAAGAGAACAGTCAGCTAAAGAAATTAGAGGTACTAACGAAAAAGCCAATAATTCCGAAAGACATTGAAATAAAAGAGAATAAGGCTTCCCGTAGTGCAAAATTGAGGGTGGCTAAGAGGATATAAAAATGAGAAAAGCAAAAGCATCAACATTAAACTCAAATTTAAGTGGTAGGGAGTTAAAAAAAGATATAGGAATTGCACGTAGATATTTAAAATTCCTTCTGCTTTTATCCTTTGTTGCTTTAGCGATGGTCTATTACAGTTATATGAATTTCAAACTGGATAAAGAGATTACAACACTTTCACTAAAAAAACAGTATTTAGTGGCAGAAAACTTTAAATTGAAACAAGAAATAACAACACTCTCATCTCCAAAACGAATAGATAAAATTGCAAAGTCAAAGTTCAAAATGAAGCCTGTTAAATATAAAGAAGTAAAGTTTTTAGAAATGAAATGATTGATTAAATGAACCGTAAAAGAACATATATCGTAACAGGCTTTATTACATTAGGTTTTATCTTAGCTATTTTCAAACTTATTGATATCCAGATTTTACATAAAGATAAATATATCAAGTACATAAAAAGGCAGTACTTTGATAAAGAAGTTGTAATGCTCCCGCGGGGGACAATTTTAGATAGAAACAACAGATTTCTTGCCATCAGTATTCCAACTTTAAAAATCTTTATAAGACCTAAATTTATACACCTTAATAGGGATGAAAGATATCGTTTTGCAACTGATTTATCAAGATTATTAAAAATTCCTCGGTATCAGATTTTGTCAAAACTAAATTCTCATAAAAGATATCTAATCTTGGCGTCTAACATAGATAAATCACTAAAACCAAAAATTGAACAGCTGAGAAAAATTTACAATATTGCAGAACTTGGGATAATAGAAAGTAGCACAAGAAAATATCCTTTTAATGAAATTGCAGGCTCCACAATCGGATATGTTAGAAAAAGTGACGGAATAGGTGGAGCTGCTATGGAATACAGGCTTAATGATAAATTAGGTGGTGGACTTGCTGAAATACTATTTTTAAAAGATGCTTCAAGAAAACCGTTCACAATAGAAAAAGAGCCAAGAAAAAATAAAATAGAAAATGCAGTTCTTACAATTGATACAAATATTCAGTATATGGCAGAACAAGCATTAAAAGAACTTATTAAAGAAAGACACCCTAAAGAAGCCGCAGTTCTTATAATGAATCCAAAAACTGGAGAAATTCTTGCAAATGCCACATATCCAAATTATGATCCAAACATATATTGGAAATTTAAAAATCATAAAAATGTAACGTTTCATAATGCTTATGAGATTGGTTCACTTGCTAAGCCTTTTATATTGGCTACTGCAATACAGAACAATAAAATTGATCTAAAACAGTCTATATACTGTGGAAACGGAAAAATAAAGATAGATGGTGTTCGTATAAAAGACCATAAACGGTATAAGTACCTAACACCGGCAGAAATTCTTATACATTCCTCTAATGTAGGAGCTATTAAGGTAGCAATGGAACTTGACCCTGACCATATATATAAAAAATTTAGAGAACTGGGATTTGGAGAAAAAACTGGTATATTCCCTGGAGAATCATCAGGTATTTTTAGACCTTTTAAAAGAAGAATAGATGTGGCATACAGTTCCATAGGTCAGTCCTGGACAGCAACACCTATACAGGTTGCTGTAGCTTATAGTGCAATAGCAAATGGTGGATACAGGATTAAGCCTCGATTGGTAAAAGGTTTTGTAGATGCTTCAGGTAAATATTTAGAAAAAACAAAAACGGAAGTTATTGATAAAGTTTTAGATGAAAAAAGTGTAAGCTGGCTTAAAAAAGTTTTAACCCTTGTTGTTGAAGAGGGAACTGCAAGATCTGGGAAATCTAAATATTTCACAATAGCCGGTAAAACAGGAACAGCCCAGAAATATGACCCTAAAATAAAAGCCTTATCAAATGAAAAATTTTATACATGGTTTGCAGGATTTTTCCCTGTTTCAAATCCTGAATTTACTATAGTTGTTTTTGCAAATGAACCTAAAAAAATAAGAAAATGGGAACAAATAGGTGGAGGAAAAGTCTCTTCAACAGTTTTAAATAATCTTATAGAGAGATTGATGTTTTACTATAGAGAAAAACCAGATAAAAATTATCTGGCATCTGATAAGTAAAAGGGGCGAAAGCCCCTTATTATTTAAGCTATAGAGTATGCAAATTCAGGTCTTTCTTCTACGAGTTTTACATCTTGGGCCACTTCAGGAAGTGGAACAACTTTTTCCCTTTTTACCCATCTTTCAGGAAGATGGATAACCACATCACCTTTTCTGATTACAGCAGGTGCTACAAGGGTTTCATACGTTATTTTCACACCATAAACTTCTTTACCGAATTTGTTTTTGAAAGTACCTGGGCCTTCCATTTGAATATTTCTTGCAGTACCAGGAAAATAAATCCTTTTTGCATAATGTCTGTCTTTTTTAGGATGGTAATAAACCAGCCACATAACTTTTCCTTGCTTATACTTAGCTTCTGTTGGGATATATTTTTCTGCTTTTTCTTCTTCTTCAAGAAGTCTTTCAACATACTGTTCTAATGTTTCATCTTCTCTAACTTCATTTTCAGTCCATTTTTCAAATTCTAACATCCACCCATTTGCCTGTGCTACGATATTTGCAGTTTTAATAGTTCTTTCTTCTTCTTTTGTAACCAGCTCGTCAATCTGATCGATCACGTCTGCAAATCTTTCTCTAAAATCTGGAAGATGAGTGATTGCTACAATTAAATTACTCTCATTTTTTAAGAGTTCTAACTGTTCTGGATATTCAGCTAAAACCATTGCCTTTCTGATATTACAAAAGCTTTTTCTTAAATCTTCTAAAATCTCAGGAGATAGCTTTAGATCTAAAGCTGTTTCCTGTATTTCTTTCATAATTTCTTCTGGAATTTGCTTTAGTCTTTCTTCAATATCAATTTTTTCAGCACCCCACGGTCTGTATTCCTTATCCCAGTTTTTAATTTTTGCAACGAAGTTTGCCAGTCTGATTGTTACTCTGTTCTCCTCACAGGCAACCTCTCTAAGTTTTTCAACTAATGCTCCAAATTTCTTCTTCCAGAATGGAGAATAGGTGAGTGTACAAAGATAATCTGAACGTTTTTTTAGATCCGTAAGCTGCTCAGGTGTTTCTACGTTTAGAATTTCATCTCTGATGATACAATTGATACGACGAATGTCCTCTGGTGTTTCGACCTTTCCATAGATTACAGCCATCTTCATTACCTCCTTTTTTTTAGTTTAATTTATCTATAATCTTATAATATAAGACTCAAATTATTTAAATCAATATTATCAAAACGGGTATTGACTAATAAATTCTCCTTTATATATTTAAAATTTATAGATTAATATATATTTAAAATTTTTGAACTGAAAAAACAAATATTTAAAATCTTTCGGAGGAAAGGATGAAAAAAAGCGAAGTCGTTATAGGAAAAGAGTTCCAAAGATTAAGAACATTTTTCAATCTCGAGAAACAGATGAATTACTTTTATTTACACTCTTTTTTATACAAAGAGCAGAGTATTTAAAATGAAATAAATAGAAGGTTTAATTAATTTTATATTAATTGAATAAGGAGGAGAAAAAATGGAAAAGAAGCTCGTGGTGTGGCTCAAAGAAGTCACAATGGATGATGTCCCACTGGTGGGAGGGAAAAATGCCTCATTAGGTGAAATGATGAATGCTCTCTCTTCAAAAGGAGTAAATGTTCCAAACGGTTTTGCTACTACTTCGGAAGCTTACTGGTATTTCCTTGATTACAACAATCTCAGAGAAAAGATCAAGGAAGCATTAAAAGATCTTGACGTAAATGATGTTGAAAATCTTCATCGACACGGAGTGAAAGTCAGAAATCTTATCAGAGGAGGGGAATTTCCACCTGATCTAAAAGAAAAAATCCTCGAATATTATCACCAGTTAAGTAAAGAATACGGTAAAGAGTATGTTGATGTCGCCGTTCGTTCATCTGCAACTGCAGAAGACACAGAAGAAGCTTCCTTTGCAGGACAGCAGGAAACTTATCTAAATATCAAAGGTGATGAATCTTTATTAGATGCAATCAAAAGATGTTATGCATCTCTTTTCACAGACAGAGCAATTTCATACAGAGAAACATTCGGATTTGATCATTTTTCTGTGGCACTTTCTGCAACAGTTCAAAAAATGGTTCGTTCAGATAAAGGTTCTTCAGGTGTTATGTTCACATTAGATACTGAAAGTGGATTTAAAGATGTTGTTCTTGTTACTTCAATATTCGGATTAGGAGAACTTATAGTCGGTGGTGCCGTTACACCTGATGAATTTTTAGTATTTAAACCTACCCTTGAAAAGGGATATAAAGCAATAATTGAGAAAAAATTAGGACATAAAGATAAAAAGATGGTTTACGGGGAAGGAGAAGAAAAAACAAAAATCGTTCCTGTTCCTTTAGAACAGCAAAAGCAGTTTTCTATATCAGATGATGAAGTTTTAAAACTTGCAAAATGGGGAATGCTTATTGAAGAGCACTATTCGGAGAGAAATGGCAGATGGACACCTATGGATATAGAATGGGCAAAAGATGGAGAACTTAACGAACTTTTTGTAGTTCAGGCGAGACCTGAAACAGTTCATTCAAGACAGGATAAAACAAAAATAAAAGTTTATAAAATAACAGAACCTTTAGAAGAAAGAAGAAAAAAAGTTCTAATAACTGGTATAGCAGTAGGAAGCAAAATAGCTTCTGGAAAAGTAAAAATACTGATGTCTCCTGAAGAAGGTGAAAAATTTGAGCAAGGAGATGTATTAGTTACAGATATGACAGACCCAGATTGGGAACCAATTATGAAGAAAGCAGCTGCTATTGTAACAAATAGAGGTGGAAGAACATGTCATGCTGCAATTGTTGCAAGGGAGCTTGGAGTTCCTGCAGTTGTAGGAACACATAACGCAACGGAAGTTTTAAAAGACGGACAACTTGTAACGGTTTCCTGTGCTGAAGGGGATACAGGATATGTATATGATGGAAAAATTGCATATGAAGAAGAAGAATTCGACCTTACAAAATTACCTAAAACAAAAACACCTATAATGATGAATATCGCTACTCCTGAAAGTGCATTTAATTTTTCATTCTTCCCAAATTCAGGAGTAGGTCTTGCAAGGGAAGAGTTTATTATAAACAACTATATAGGAATTCATCCTAATGCACTTTTAAATTTTGAAGAGATAAAAGAAAAAGATCCGCATCTTGCAAGGGAAATAGAAGTAAGAACATTCGGATACGATAGCTGTGTTCAATTTTATGTTGATAAACTTTCTTATGGTGTAGCAAAAATCGCTGCTGCATTTTATCCAAAACCTGTAATAGTTAGATTTTCAGACTTTAAATCAAACGAATATGCAAATCTTTTAGGTGGAAAATATTTTGAGCCAGAAGAAGAAAACCCAATGCTCGGATGGAGAGGAGCTTCAAGATATTATTCACCACAATTTAAAGATGCATTTGGGCTTGAGTGTAAAGCTATAAAAAAAGTAAGAGAAGAGATGGGACTTGATAATGTTATCACAATGATACCTTTCTGTAGAACCGTAGAAGAAGGTAAAAAAGTAGAAGAAGTTATGAATGAATACGGTCTTAAAAGAGGGGAAAATGGTCTTCAGGTTTATGTTATGACTGAAATACCTTCAAACGTTCTACTCCTCGAAAAATTTGCCCAGTATTTCGACGGATTTTCAATCGGTTCAAACGATCTTACACAGCTGACACTTGGGCTTGATAGAGATTCTAACCTTGTAGCACATCTGTATGACGAAAGAAATGAAGCTGTCAAAGAAATGGTATCAATGGCAATACATAAGGCTAAAAAAGTAAAAAGAAAAATCGGTATATGCGGACAGGCACCATCTGATCACCCAGATTTTGCTCAGTTTTTAGTTGAAGAAGGTATAGATACAATCTCCATAAATCCAGATGCAATAATAAAAACAACCCTTGCCATATATGAGATAGAAAAGAAATTAGGGCTACACAATGACTAAATAACATAATGGAGGGAAAGGATGGCTCTTATTGATGAATACAAAAATAAATCAATAGAAGAAACATTAACAGAATTAGGTGTTGATAAAAATAAAGGTCTTTCTGAAGAAGAAGTAAAAAAGCGATTAGAAAAGTACGGGCTGAATGAGATTCCAGAAAAAGAAGAACCACTCTGGCACAGGATATTTCGGCGTTTTTGGGGCCCTATTCCGTGGATGATCGAAATTGCAGCCATCCTCTCTGCATCTGTTCAGAAATGGGAAGATTTCACAATCATTATGATTCTCCTGTTTGTGAATGCAGGTGTTGATTTCTGGCAGGAGCATAAAGCCCTTTCTGCGTTAAAGGTTTTAAAACAGAAGTTAGCAAGAAAAGCTATAGTTCTCAGAGACGGTGTCTGGAAAGAGATAGACGCAAAGTACATTGTTCCAGGGGATATAGTAAAGCTCAGG
>JALVEZ010000100.1 GCA_027030405.1 Hydrogenothermaceae bacterium
ATGTGGTGAAAGGAATAGCAGAAGGATGTAAACAGGCAGATTCGGCTTTAATCGGTGGAGAAACGGCAGAAATGCCTGGAATGTATAAAGAAGGTGAGTACGACCTTGCAGGATTTTCCGTTGGAGTAGTTGAAAGGGAAAAAATGATTACAGGTTCAAAGCTTGAAGATGGAGATGTTCTTATCGGACTTGCTTCATCTGGAGTTCACAGTAATGGATACTCTCTTGTTAGGAAATTGATTGAGATAAAAGGATATTCATATAAAGACTATTTTGAAGAATTTGGAAAAACGTTAGGAGAAGAACTGCTCACACCTACAAAGATTTATGTAAAATCAATTTTAAACCTGCTTGAAAATGTCAATGTAAAAGCAATGGCACATATAACAGGCGGAGGAATTCCAGGGAACTTGATAAGAGTTATTCCAGAAGGATTAAAGGCAGTTATCGAAGAAGGAAGCTGGGAAATTTTACCGATTTTCAAATGGATAGAAAAAGAAGGAAATGTTCCAAAGGAAGAAATGTATAAAACATTTAATATGGGACTTGGAATGATTCTGGCAGTAAGTGAAAATGATAAGGCTAAAACAATAGAAATTTTAGAACAAAACAATGAAAAGCCATACATAGTTGGATATATAGAAAAAGGTGAAAAAAGCGTAAATATCATCTGATTTTAATCTGATTTTGAAATGTTGATAAATATCCCCTAAATTGTGTATAAAAAACTGGGGGGATGAGAGATGAAAAAATTAGAAAATATAAAAGGTTTCTTATTAGATATAGATGGTGTCCTTTATGTCGGAGATAATGTCATTGAAGGTGCAATTGAAGCAGTAGATTATCTGAAAAGACACTACAAAGTTGCATTTATCACAAATACAACCACTAAAACCAGGAAAATGATAACCCAGAAATTAAATAAAATGGGGTTTGATGTTAAAGAAGATGAAATATTTTCAGCACTTGAAGCAGTTAAACAGTTTTTAAAATCTCAAAATTCAGGAGCATATCTTCTTTTAAAAGATCAAGTAATGTCAGAGTTTGAAGATATTCCCAAAGAACCTGTTAAGTATGTAGTTGTCGGTGATGCAAGGGAAAACTTTAATTATGAGAATCTCAATAAAGCTTTCAGATATGTTTTTCATGGGGCAGAGCTTATAGCAGCAGCTAAGAATAAATATTTTAAAGATGTTGATGGTGATCTATCTCTTGATTGTGGAGCTTTTGTGGAAGGTTTAGAATATGCCACCGATAAGAAGGCAAAAATAATAGGAAAACCTAACAAAGAGTTCTTTCATTTGGCAGTTAAAAAGTTAGGTTTTAAGCCTGAGGAAGTTGCTGTTATTGGTGATGACATTGAGTCTGATGTAAAAGGTGCAATGGATGCAGGGCTGATGGGAATTCTTGTAAAAACTGGGAAGTTTACACCTAAAGATTTAGAAAGAGGAATAAAACCAGATCTAATAATCGATTCTATTGCAGATATTATAAAATTTCTTGAGAATTAAAATTGTTATCAATCTTATCTTTAGTGTTCCTACTTGCGATTTCTTTTGTAATGGCTAATTGGGATATTTTTCTCTAAAATCAAATTTCTATATTATCTACTGCCAAGTAAGATTTTTTTGACTTTTTAGTATAATTCAGTTGTTTCTTCTGTTCTTAAAACTTTAAAAATCTTTATAGAAGATGTTTTTCTATTGTTATTCTCTATTGTTAATAATATGTTGTTATTCTATTTTTCTTCTTTTAAAACGTCTTCAACGAAGCTTAAAGGTAGCTCTAAAACATCAGCTATTTTACTGGCATCCCATCCTGTTTTCTGGTTTAGTTTAATTATATCTTCCCTTTTAGCTTTTAATTCTCCTTCTTTAATTCCATCTTTATAAAGAGGATGTTTTTCCATTGTTTCCCTGTCTATTGTCAAAGGCATCTTGTTTTCCTCCTTTCTTAGCTCTTCCATTAATTTAGGTCTATACGATTCTTAGCTCTTCCATTTTTCCTCCTTTAATTTAGGTCTATACGATAATAAGTTCAATAGCTTCTTTAGATAGTCTCTCCTTTCTCTTTCTGGTAGTTTTGATAGTTCTGTGAGTATCTCTCTAAAATATTTTGAAGGATTCTCTACATTACACAAAACTGCAAGAATTTTATCCGTCAAATCCTCACTTTCCATCAGCTCTTTACACTTTATATCTTTTATGTCTTTTAGTGCATAGCTAAATTTTATATTTTCTTTTTCTATCTTATTTTCCATCTTTAATGGTTTTTCTCCAACATATAAAACCATCTGGAGTATATCTTTTGATGGATATTTTTGTGAGATAAGTGTGTAATACTCTAACATTCTAAATGGCATGTTTTTGTCGTTTGTTGTTTGAAGTTCGAGATGAAAAATCTTTCCGTCTTCTAATTCTACTAAGAAATCTACTCTCCTGTCTTTTACTTCTGGAAGAGATGTATCTAATAGTTTGGTGGCAGATTTTCCTGTCAGTATCTGGATGAATTTAGGTGGTATTTCTTGAATAGCGTCTCTTAAGGTTATATCTAAACTCCCCATTTTTATCCTTTACTTTTTTCTTTTTATTATAACCTGAGAATACTTTTCAATGCCCTTAATCAAGCGGGACAATTCGAGATTAAAAGATTTACCAATTTATACGTTAGTGCAGTTGCAAAGTTGCAATGCCCTTAATCAAGCGGGACAATTCGAGAAAAGCGATTAAAATGCATTCAAGCAAGAATTGAAGGTCGCAATGCCCTTAGTTAAGCGGGACAATTCGAGCACCATCTTACATAGGCTTGAAACCAAATCCAGAACAAGTCGCAATGCCCTTAGTTAAGCGGGACAATTCGAGTTTATAGCAAAAAGAATTCGGGCTTTTGCCAAACAGGATTGAAGGTCGCAATGCCCTTAGTTAAGCGGGACAATTCGAGCAATTAACCAAATTAATTTTCATCTTTTATCAAAAAGTCCAGTCGCAATGCCCTTAGTTAAGCGGGACAATTCGAGACACCAGCCGAATACGTACGGCTGACAGGGGCAAACCCAGAATGTCGCAATGCCCTTAGTTAAGCGGGACAATTCGAGTGATGATAGGGCAGGAATATGGTCTATGATAGTCATTCATGAGTCGCAATGCCCTTAGTTAAGCGGGACAATTCGAGTTTTTGACATTGATGAATTAATAAGAAAAAGGTATCAGTGTCGCAATGCCCTTAGTTAAGCGGGACAATTCGAGAAGATGGAAAAGGTATTATCTTTGGAAGAAATGAAAGAAAAGTCGCAATGCCCTTAGTTAAGCGGGACAATTCGAGAAGAAGGAAAGAAAGGCAACAAGGAAAGCAATAAAAGTCGCAATGCCCTTAGTTAAGCGGGACAATTCGAGTGTAAAAGGAACAGTCAGAAAATTGGATGAGTTATACAACGTCGCAATGCCCTTAGTTAAGCGGGACAATTCGAGCTTTTGTTAAAGAGAGT
>JALVEZ010000101.1 GCA_027030405.1 Hydrogenothermaceae bacterium
AGATAAAAATTTTTATGATGGTTTAAAACTTTTTATAAAAAATTACAGCTTTAAAAAAGCATCGTGGAACGATATACAAAAATCTTTTGAAACTGTATCTAAAAAGAATTTAGACTGGTTTTTTAAGCAGTGGCTTTACAGAAAAGGGATACCTCAGATAGAGATACAAAAGCCAGAAGTTAAAGTTTCTAAAGGCAAATTCTTAGTTTCTTTTGATATTGTGCAAAAAAATGAACCTTACATCTTAGGTATTCCAGTGGTTATAAAAACAGTTTTTGGTGATGTTAAGAAAGTTATCAGACTTTCAAAAAAGAAACAGAGTTTTAAACTTTATCTAAATGATGAACCGATCAAATTAGTATTTGATCCTGATTATGACCTGTTTAGGAGTTTATCAAAAGATGAAAAACCTCCTGTTCTTTATGATTTTTTAGGTGCAAAAAAAGTGGTTTTTGTTGTTGATAATAAACTAATAAATAAATACCAGCCGCTTATAAACATATTTAAAAATCATCAGATCGTTTCACCTGAAAATCTGAATTATAAAACGATGAAAAATAACTACCTTATTTTCCTTGATAAAACAAATCCTAAAATAAAATTTTATTTTGGGGATGTTCAGTTCAGGCAGGATTTCCACCTTATCTCCAAGAAAAATCCGTGGGATAGTATAAAATCTGTATTGCTTATTAATGCAGTTGATAAGTTTGAGATAAATATGATTTCTCGAAGGCTTAAACATTACGGAAAATATTCTGAACTGATCGGTAAAGATGGAAGGATTATTCAGAAAAAAGTTTATCCTTCAGAAAAGGGAATCAATGTAAACCTTAGAAAAAAGACCGTAGGCGTTTATTTACCTTTAGTTGAAGATATAAATACAATCATTTCAAACTTAGAAAATGAGCGTATTGTTTACGTAGGTGAACAGCATAATAAGTTTTCCCATCATACAACACAGTTAGATATAATCAAGGGACTTTATAAAAAACATAAAAAAGTTGCCATTGGGATGGAGATGTTCCAGAGACCATTCCAGAAATATATAGATCAGTATATAAACGGGCAGATCGATGAAAGAACGTTCTTAAAAAAGACAGAGTATTTTAAGAGATGGGGATTTGATTATAACCTTTATAAACCAATAATCGACTATGCAAAAGAACATAAGATTCCTATTATTGCTTTAAATATAGAAAAAGAAATAACAAAAAAGGTTTTAAGAAAAGGGATAGATTCACTTTCAGAAGAAGATAAGAAAAAACTGCCTGAAGACATCGATTTTTCGAATATAAAATACAAGGAAAGATTAAAAAAAATATTTTTTGAACATAAAGGATCAAATCATATGAACTTTGACTACTTTTATCAGGCTCAAGTTCTATGGGATGAAACAATGGCAGAATCAATTGACAAATATCTGAAAAAACATCCGTATTTCAGAATGGTTGTGATGGCAGGAAACGGTCATATTGCTTATAAAGATAGTATTCCTTTGAGATGTTTTAGAAGAAATGGATTTTTCTTTAAAACTGTTTTAAACGATGAAGAAGAGGATCCAGAAATTGGAGATTATGTTGTATATCCGCAGGATTTAAAAGGTGAACAGGCTCCGAAGTTAGGTGTTTTAATTGAGGATAAAAATGGGAAAGTTATAATAAAAAAAGTATTAAAAGGTAGTCTTGCTGAGAAAATTGGGTTAAAAAAAGGCGATCAGATTGTTAAGATGAACGGTTATCCAATAAAGGATATATATGATTTAAAGATTGAGCTTTACTTTTTAGGTCAAAATGGAAAAGGGATATTAGTGATAAAAAGAGGAAGAAATTTAAAAGAGATAAATATAAACCTTGAAAAGTAAAAAATCGGGGAAAGCTTTCCCCGATTCATAAAAATTATCTGAGTAATTGCATAACAAGTTGAGGCTGTTGATTTGCCTGAGCAAGCATAGCCATACCAGACTGCATGAGTATTTGATTTCTTGTGAAATCTGACATCTCTTTTGCAAAATCAACGTTTCTAATACGGGATTCTGCTTCTGATGTATTTACTCTTGTTGTTTCATTATTTGAGATAATTTTTTCAAGTTCAATCTGTGCAGAACCAAACTGAGCTGCAATATCATCAACTGCTTTAATTAAATCATCTACAGTTTTTACAGAATCATTTGCACAAGCCTGTGAAGTAACATCAATAGTATATCCAGTAGCTCCAATAGTAACTAAAGAAGCAGATGCCATAGATGCACTTCCAGTAGCTGCAACAACTCCAGCACCAGCTGTAGCAGAAGTTACAGTTAATTCTTGATCTGTTCTACCACCATAATGAATTGTAAATGTTGTAGTTGTTCCACTTGAGAAAAGGTTTTGTCCATTGAATTCAGTATCTTCAAATATCTTTTTAACAGAATCTATCAGCTTATTAATATCCTGCTGAATTTGAGCTCTTGATGTATCATCAGATGTGTTTGATGCCTGAATTGTTTTAGCTTTAACATCATTTAATATGTTGTAAACTTCTGATAAGGCACCCTGTGCAATCTGAGCAATACTTACTCCATCCTGTGCATTTCTTGTTCCTTGATCTAACGAAATAGCATATGTTTTTAACTGGTCTGCTATAAATAAACCTGCAGCATCATCAGCAGCTCTGTTTACTCTATAGCCAGTTGCTAATCTTTCTAAGTTTTTGTTCATATTAGCTTCTGTTTTTAGAAGATTAGCGTGTGTGAAGTCTGACTGAAAGTTGTAGTTAATTCTTAGTGCCATGACTAAATACCTCCAATTTTTTTGTTGGATTCTATTATCGGAGAGGTTTTTTGATTTTTTAGTCTTTATGTATCTTTTTTGAAAATGTTGATAAATCTTACTTATATTGTTTATATATTGTTTAATAGAAAATGACAATACTTTGAAAAATTTGAAAAATTTAAGATTTTATATAAAATATTACAAACTCTAATGAGGAAGGTAATCTATGCAAAAAGCAGAAGCTAAAATCCCAAAAGGATATAGAAATACAAAGCAAAGACAGGCTATTTTAGAGATTTTAGAAAGTCTTGAAATTCCAGTTCATGCTGAAGACATATATATGAAACTAAAAGAAAAAGGAATGAATATAAGTTTATCTACAGTATATAGAAATCTTGAAATGCTTATGTCAGAAGGTATCGTAGTAAAATCCCATATGATGAATGAAGATAAAGCAAGATACGGACTATCAGATAAAAAACATTTTTTAGTATGTGAAAGTTGTGGAAAGATACTGATAATAGACAACTGCCCATTTGATGTATTTAAAAAAGAGCTTATGGAAGTTCATCAGTTTGATATAACAGGGCACAGTATTGAAGTCTATGGAATATGCCCTGAATGCAAAACTAAGAATAAAAAGAAAATCTCTGCTTAACTTTTTTTAACAAACTCTTTAAAATTCTTTAAAAGTTGAAGTCCAGCTTTCTGACTTTTTTCAGGATGGAACTGGACTGCCCATACATTGTCTTTCTGTACAGATGAAACAAATTCCACAGAATAATCAGTCGTAGAAGCAACTATAGTTTCATCTTTAGGAACCACATAAAAAGAATGGACAAAATAAAAAAACTCATTTTCTTTTATATCTGAAAAAAGACCTTCTTCCTGTTTTTTATGAATCTGATTCCATCCCATATGTGGAACTTTGAAACCTTCTTTATTTTCAAATCTTATTACCTTACCTTTAAAAATACCTAATCCTTCATGTTCACCAAATTCATATCCATATTCAAAAAGAATCTGAAGACCTAAACATATCCCTAAGAAGGGTTTTCCTTTTTCGATCGATTTAATGATTTTGTCTTTGAGTCCAAATCTTTCAAGATTATGAACCGCATCACCAAAAGCGCCTACACCGGGGACGATGATACCTTTTGCATTTTCTACATCTTTTGGATCTGAAGATACTTTAACATCAAGTCCCACCGTTTCAACTGCTTTGGCAACACTTCTTAAATTTCCCATTCCATAATCAACAACTATAATCATTCAGTAAAACCTTCCTTTAGTTCTTTTACTAAGTTTTTCATACCTTCAGAATCTTTTTTACCCTGCAGTTTTACAATAGCACTTCCTACAATAACTCCATCAGCAATTTTTGATAACTGCTGTGTATGTTCTTTCTTAGAAACACCAAAACCAACTGCAACATACTTTCCTGTCAATTCTTTAATCTCTTTCACTTTATTTCTTAGTTCTTCCCACGGAAGAGTTTCCCTTTCTCCTGTGATTCCTGTAAGGGATACATAATATATGAAACTATCAGTTAAAGATCCAATAAGTCTCACCCTATTCTCATTGGAAGTGGGAGCAAGTAAAAACACAAGTTCTAATCCATGTTTATTTGCTATCTTTTTAAAGTCTTCCGATTCTTCAGGCGGCAAATCTGGAACAATAAAACCATCTATTCCGTTTTCTTTTGCCAGTTTGCAAAAATTTTCTTCACCGAAAACAAATATTGGATTGTAATATGTCATTGCTATCAGGGGCACATTGGGATTTTTTTCTTTTATCTCTTTTGTTATTTCAAAAACATTAATAGGTGTAATTCCATCTTTAACTGCTTTTTCATGGGCTACCTGAATGGTCGTTCCGTCTGCAACAGGGTCAGAAAACGGAACCCCAACCTCTAAAATGTCAGCACCAGAATCTATTAAGGCTTGGGCTGTTTCTATGCTATCTTTTACGGATGGATATCCTGCCATAAAATAGCATATTAAAGGTTTCTTTTTTTGGAAAATTTCTTTTATCAATTTATAAAACTCCTTTATGTGTAAACTTTCATAAGTTCTGCAGCTTTTCTGGCATTTTCTCTTGCTTCCATTAGCGAATCTGCAGTGGCAAGTGCTACACCCATTCTTCTTTTAGGTCTTGTTGTAGGTTTTCCAAAAATTCTGATTTTGGTATTTGGGATAGAGAGAGCCTGTTTTATACCCTCATAAGAAGGAGCAACTCCGTAGTCTTTGGCATGGAAACAGTAAGATGCACCTGTTGAAACGAGATCTATACTGATGGGAAGTCCCAATATTGCCCTTAAATGTATTTCAAACTCGGACATATTCTGAGTTACCATTGTAACCATTCCTGTGTCGTGTGGACGAGGTGAGATTTCGTTAAACCATACTTCATCATCTTTTACAAATAGTTCACATCCGAAAATACCATATCCACCTAAAGCATCTGTAACGGTTTTAGCTATGTATTTAGCTTTTTCTATTGCAATCGGCGATACAGGTTGAGGTTGCCAGCTTTCCCAGTAATCACCTTCAACCTGAAAATGTCCAATCGGTTCACAGTATAAAGTCCCCTGATTTTTTGTTCTGACAGTTAAAAGTGTTATTTCAAAATCAAAGTCAATAAATTCTTCAATAATTACCTGTCCTGCTCCGCCTCTGGCATTTTCCTGTGCGTATTTCCATGCAAATTCTATATCCTCTTCAGAATTTAAAACAGACTGACCCTTTCCAGAAGAACTCATAACAGGTTTAACCACACAAGGAAATCCTATTTTCAAAACTTCCTCTCTAAATCTGTTGAACTCTTCAGCAAATGAATATTTAGACGTTTTCAGTCCTAACTCTTCTGCGGCAAGTTTTCTTATTCCGACTCTATCCATTGTGTATTTAACAGCTTTTGCAGAAGGTATTACAGTAAAACCTTCCCTTTCAAGTTCTAAAAGAACATCTGTGTTTATTGCCTCAATCTCAGGAACTATAAAATCAGGTTTCTCTCTATAGACTATATTCCTTATTTGATCAGCATTTTTCATATCAATAACATAATATCTATGTGCAACCTGTTGGGCAGGTGCGTATTGGTAACTATCCACTGCAATAACTTCTATACCTATTCGCATTGCTTCAATGGCAAACTCTTTTCCAAGTTCACCACTACCTAAAAGCAGTATTTTGGTAGCATTATATGCCATCGGCGTTCCGATTCTCATGATACACCTCAAAATTGAATTTAATAAATAAAATTATAAAACATTTATAACAAATGATTAATTAACATTTTCGCATTTGAAGTTTTTGAGTTCTGGCTGTATGGTTATATGGTTAATGCCTTCTTTTCTTAAAATCTCAATTATCTGCTGGATAATCTCATCAACTCTTTTGAAAGATAAACCATCTTTTAATGTTATATGTCCTGAAAAATATATATCATTAGAAGACAGAGCCCATACATGAATATCATGAACACTCTCAATCTCAGGAATTTTTAATATCTCTTCTTCTATTTTATTTAGATTGAACTGTTCAGGAACACCTTCCATCAGGATTTTATAACTTTTTTTCAAGATAGGAACTGTTTCTTTTAAGATATAAAGACTGAAGAGTATAGAAATTACAGGGTCTATCCAGTAAATATGGAAAAAGTATATAAAAATACCGCCTATTACAACAGCCAACGATATGCCAGCATCACTTAACAAATGTAGATAAGCAGCAGAGATATTTAGATCTTCGTGATGATGGTGATGATCATCATCACCGTGTCCGTGATGATGAAACCCTAAAATAAAAACAGATAAACTGTTTAAAACGAAAGCAATAAATCCAACAACAATAACATATAGCCCTTCAATTTCTTCTGGAAATAAAAGTCTTTCAATTCCAGAAAAGATGATAAAAAACACAGCACCAACTAAAAAAAGAGCATTTACAAATCCTGCCATAGCCTCAGCACGGAGATAACCGAATGTCATTGTTTCGGTTGGTTTCTTGGTCATCCAGATAGCAGCAATAAGTGCAATTATTAGTGAAACAACATCTTGAAAGTTATGAACTGCATCTGTTATAAGTGCCAGCGAATTGCTTATAAATCCAAATAAAACCTGAGCAATTACAATTCCTAAGTTTAAAGCAATAACTAAATAAAGTTTTTTTATGTTCTTATTTATTTCCAAGTCTTACCACCTACCAGAAATTGATAACATTACTATAATATTATTTATGAAAAAAATAAAAATTATTTTTTTGAGCTTCTTGTTTATTTTGAGTTACGGTTGCTATTTAGATGATAATCATGATCATTTTCGTAAAGGTTGTGATACCAACTCAGATTGTAAGATAGATCAGTTTTGTAAAAAAGAAGATGGCGATTGCAATGGTATCGGTGAATGTGTAGAAAAACCCGAAGTTTATCCAATGATATTTGATCCTGTGTGTGGATGTGATGGAAAAACATACTCAAATAAATGGGAAGCGTGGCATTTCGGAACGAATGTAGCATATAAAGGAGAATGCATAAAGAAATAATGGTAAAAAACAAAGGAAAATCTGAAATTTTAAACTTTAAAATAGATAAAGAAAGTGAAGGTAAAAGAATTGATCAATTCTTATCCTCTGCATATCCAGAATTTTCACGTTCTTATTACCAAAATCTTATTAAAGAAGGATACGTTCTAAAAGATGATAAACCAGTTAAAAAACCATCAACGAAAATAAAAGAAAGTGAAGAATATACATTAATCATCCCGCCACCTGAAAAAATAGATATTGTCCCAGAAAATATACCTCTTGATATCTACTATGAAGATGAAGATCTTGCTGTTATTTATAAACCACCTGGGATGGTTGTTCATCCATCGCCAGGGCATTCTTCAGGGACTTTAGTAAATGCCCTTCTGTACCATTTTGAAAATGTTTCTGAATATGGTGGAAGAGAAAGAGCAGGTATAGTTCATAGGCTTGATAAGGATACTGCAGGGCTTATGATTGTTGCAAAATCAGAATTTGCACATAAAGAACTTCAAAAACAGTTTCAGGATAGAACTGTAGATAAGAGATATAAAGCCATTGTTACAGGAATTGTTAAGAAAGACCATGGAACTATCGATTTTCCAATAGGAAGATCGATTCATAATAGACAAAAAATGGGAATACATAGCACAAGTTCAAGGGATGCACTTACCGAATACTGGACAGAAAAACGTTCCGAAGAACATAATCTAACACTGGTTGATATAAAACTCCATACAGGAAGAACACACCAGATAAGAGTTCATTTCTCAACAATAGGACACCCACTTTTTAATGATAAAGTTTACGGTTTTAAATTATCACAGTTAAAATCAGAAGAGATGAAAGAAATTGCAAAAAATATGGATTATCATGCCCTTGTTGCTTATAAAATTGGTTTTTACCATCCTCGAACAAATGAATATAAGGAATTCCAGCTTGAAGAGTTTCCTGAAGTAATTAAAACTATAATTAAAAATTTGAAATGAAATTGTTGACAAAATAAGGTTGTCGGTATATTATATTTATCCGTTGTTTGAAACGGGCGGTTAGCTCAGTTGGCTAGAGCACCTCCCTTACAAGGAGGGGGTCATAGGTTCGAATCCTATACCGCCCATTTATTTTTACGGAGCCGTAGTTCAGCTGGCCCAGAACGCTGGCCTGTCACGCCAGAGGTCGCGGGTTCGAATCCCGTCGGCTCCGCCATTAATTCTAAAAATTAGGAAGAATATGCAACGAAAAAGAAATAAAGGACAATACGTTGTTCACAACGTAGAAACAGCCTTCAAAATACTATTCTTTTTAGCCGAAAATCCAAACTCACCATTAGAACATATAAAACAAAATATCAAAGGTACATCCCAACAAATAGATAAAATTTTAGAAGTATTAGTTGAAAGAGGCTATATCTATTTCAACAAAAAAAAGAAAACATTTTCTTTAGGAATTAAAAATTTCGAAATAGGACATTCATATCTTTCACATATAGAAATAAGAAAAATTTCTCGACCTTATTTACATAAGTTAGGTGATTTTATAAATGAAAATGTTTATCTGGCAACTATGAGTAACTGGGAAGTTGTTTATATAGATGCATATGAGATAGATAGAACCGTTGTTGTAAAATCCCGTGTTGGTAAACTTTTACCTGCATATGCATCTGCTTCAGGTAAAATACACCTTGCATACTTAAGTGATGATGAATTGGAAGAATTTTTTAAAGAAGTAGAATTTAGGAAGTTTACACCCAAAACTATAACAGACAAAGATGAACTCTTACAGCATCTAAAAAAAGTAAAAGAACAAGGTTATGCAATAGATGATGAAGAGTGGGAAAAGGAAGTAAGATGTTTATCAGTTCCTATCAGGAACTATTCTGGAAAGGTAATTGCGGCAATAACTCTATCTGCCCCTGCATACAGACTACCTTTTGAAAAAATAAATGAAATTAAAGATGAATTTTTACAGGCATCATCAGAAATTTCAGAAAAATTAGGTTACTATCAGGAAGCAAATGCAAGATAAGTTAATAAAATATACTAAAAAACTAGTAGAAATACCATCTGTAATAGGAAATGAAAAAGAAATAGCAGACTATACTGAAAATTTTGTGAAACAGTTTTATCCTGAGAAAAATATTCTCAGATATAACAACTCAATCATAGTTCATGATGATTTTAATCCTAATAAAAAAACCATAGCTTTAATAGGCCATCTTGATACTGTCCCTGGAGAGAATGATTATACAGGTCAGATAATAGATAATAAGATTTACGGTCTCGGTTCAAGTGATATGAAAGGTGGTCTTGCAGTTATGATGGGACTTATAGAACACTTTAAAGATAAAGAAAAAAGATTGAACACCATTTATGTTTTTTATGAAAAAGAAGAAGGCCCTTATGTGGATAATGGATTAGAACCTCTTTTATCAGATTATGACATTATTCAAAAAGCTAATCTGGCATTTGCATTGGAACCTACCAATAATGTAGTTCAGGTAGGTTGCGTAGGAACAATGCATGCATCTATTATTTTCAAAGGAAAAAGAGCACATTCTGCACGTCCATGGGAAGGTGATAATGCTATCCATAAATCTGCACAATTTTTGCAAAAATTAGCCGAGTTTGGACATAATGAAATAGAATTTGAAGGTTTAAAATACTATGAAGTTATGAATGCTACAATGGTAAATTATTCTGGAGGCAGAAATATTATTCCAGAAGAATTTGTAGTCAATGTGAATTATAGATTTGCTCCTGGAAAAACGATAGAGCAGGCCAAAGAAGATATAATTAAGCTTGTTGGAGATGAAGCTGAAGTAGAATTTACAGATCTTTGTCCTTCAGGTTCCGTATGTTTATACAATCCTGTTTTGTCAGAATTCCTTGAAAAATTTAAATTACCTGTGGAAGCTAAACAAGCGTGGACTGATGTAGCACGTCTCAGTTTGTATGGTATCGATGCAGTTAATTTCGGCCCTGGAGATCCTGCACAGGCACATCAAAGAAATGAATATATTCCAATTCCTAATTTAGTGGAAAATTTCAATTATTTTAAAAATTTTATTGAAAAATAATATCCTGAATATCTTCTTTATCTATTAAAGGTTTTCCGACAAAGTAATTTATCTTTTCATCTTCTTCAAGTTCTACTTTTATAACTCCTTTTATATGCTGTATAAAATCTTTATACACGTACGGATCAAGAGAGTCTTTTAATGTTTTTTTCAATAATGAAGTAGAAGGAATAGGAAAACTTAAAAGATTAAATCTAAAAAATTCTATTTTATTTAAAAATGGTAAAACCGATTCACTGATATTCTTTCCGATAAAAACAAGATCAGGTTCTAAAATTGAGGCGTCTTCTATACCTTCTTCAAAGGATCTTACATCAACATCTACATCCCTCTGAATAATGATTGAAGATTCATGTTTAATCAGATAAGACATTGGGTGTTCCAAAACATATATAAATTTTTCTGATCTTTTGTTTATGATGTTCAGTAAAGAGTAGTTAAACGCTGCATTTTTTAACCAGTGTTCACCGATAACAAAATATATACCCTGTGTTTCTTTTCCTAACTTTTCCGCAAATTCTATAAATCCGATTGGATCTCTAAACAGTTCTTTAGGTTCTGGAATATAATAAGGAACTTTCATTATGTTTAAAACGTAGCTACCCCTTTGCATTATATAGCTGACTCTAATTCTACCAACATATGGCATACCAAAAGAAAATATTTCTTTTTCCTGTAATAAAGATTTCATATGAATATTTGATCTGAGGGATATTAATGTATCTTTAACATCTCTTGCTGTTAACTTTCTATTGAAAAGTTTTCTGAATTGTTTCCCTTCTCTTTGAATGATTTCAGAACCAGGTATAAGTAATAATTCTATAAGTTCATGATTTTTCTCGAAATAGTTCAGTATCTCAGCGGCAAAATTCATAGCTACCCTCTAAAAGTATTTATAATTTATATTTCGTAAGGAAAGGCGAGAATCTTTAAATAAAAAAGGGGATTTTTATCCCCTTTAAAATTATAATCCTTTTGATGCTATATAAAGAATTAGATCCTTAACTCTGTTTGAGTATCCCCATTCGTTATCGTACCAGGAAGAAACGTGTACAAAGTTTCCATCAATTACATGTGTAGATAAAGCATCAAAAATAGATGAATGTGGATTTCCTACAATATCTGTAGAAACGATAGGGTCTTCTGTATATTCTAAAATTCCTTTAAGTTCTCCTTCTGCATACTTTTTCATTATGTCATTTATCTCTTCTGCAGTTGTGTTTTTAGAAACAACAACAGTTAAATCAACTAAAGAACCATCTGGAACAGGAACCCTCCTTGCAGTACCGTCCAATTTTCCTTTAAGTTCAGGTAAAACTTCACCTACCGCTTTTGCAGCACCTGTAGTAGTAGGAATAATATTAGCAGCTGCTGCCCTTGCTCTTCTTAAATCTTTGTGTGGTAAGTCAAGAATTCTCTGGTCATTTGTATAAGCATGAGTTGTTACCATATATCCTTTTTCAATACCAAATTCATTGTTTAATATCTTAGCAACAGGAGCTAAACAGTTTGTTGTACAAGAAGCATTTGAAATTATATGGTGGTTTTGTGGATCATATTTTTCTTCATTAACACCTAAAACTACTGTTAAATCAGGCTGTTTTGCAGGTGCAGAGATTATAACTTTTTTTGCTCCTGCCTGAAGATGTTTTCCAGCACCTTCCCTATCTCTAAAAATTCCTGTTGATTCTAAAACAATATCGACTCCAATCTCTTTCCATGGAAGCTCTGCAGGATCTTTTATGGCAGTAATTTCAATTTCTTTTCCATTTACTACAATTGAGTTTTCTTTAGCTTCAACAGTTCCGTTAAATCTTCCGTGAACAGAATCGTATTTTAATAGATGAGCAAGTGTATAAGCATCTGTCAAATCATTAATACCTACAATCTCAATTTCTTCATTTCCTACACAAGCTCTAAAAAAGTTTCTTCCAATTCTTCCAAATCCATTAATACCAACTCTAACGGTCATATCATTCCTCCTTCTGATTTAAATTGTTCTTTATATTATAAAATATAATTTACTAAATTACTTTAACACTATAAAAGGAGACAGTAATGATAAATATAGAAAAGATTCATTTACTACAGGATGATGTTCTTACATTCTTAGGTGGGATTCAGGATTTTCCGTTTATTTTCAGTGGATCTACTCTCTTGGCAAGGGCTTATTTACAGCACAGAAACTCTTACAATTTAGATTTTTTCGCAAAAGAAGAAGGTTTTGATACTGAAGAGATTAAAGAAATTATAGATACCATGTCAGATTTTTTTGACATTCAAGACCTTCCTTCAAAAGATTTTAGTTTTCCTAAAAATATAGAAAACAAAGTTTTTCAGGTAAACAGGAAAAAGGAAGAAGATACAAAAATACAGATTATTTTCTGGGAAAATCTGTTTGTTGGAAAATTTGAAACGGTTCCTATAGAATTTGGGATAGAAATTGAAGATATGTCAGGAGTTTATAATAGAAAAATAAATGATATTTTCAATGAACCTTTAAATACAGAACATTTCATGGATCTATATGCCTTAGATGAAGAAATTCCATTAGAGTTGGTATATGAAAAAGAGTTTATACCACTTGTAGGAGAGTTTAACGTGTCATTAACAAAAGGTGATCTAAAAGAAAAACTTCAAAATTATCTAAATTTTGTTGAAAATGATAAAATAAAAGTGGATAAAGAACTTAAATTCTATGGTGTTACATATAATCCAAACACCCTTGAAAAATGGTTAAAAGAAAAGATTCAAATACTGGAGAAATAGATTGAGAAAGCTAAAAGACATAAAACCTTTAGAATTTAAAGATCAAAAACTTTACGTAATAGATCAGTTGAAACTCCCTTCTAAGATAGAATGGGTGGAGCTTGCATCTTACTTAGATGTGGCAAAAGCAATAAAAGATATGATAATTAGAGGAGCTCCGTTAATTGGGATTGTTGGAGCTTACGGATTTGCAATCGGAATAAAAGAGAAAATCGATCAACCTGACATTCTAAAAAATGCAGAAGATATATACAAAACTTTAAAAGAAACCCGTCCTACAGCAGTAAACTTAGAATGGGCATTAAACAGAATGTTTGAAAAACTGAAAAATCTTTTAAGTGAAAATAAAAATAATCAAAAGATTATCAATGCTTTATTTAAAGAAGCAAAAATTATCGAATTAGAAGACTATCACGCAAATAAATCAATCGGTGGATTCGGTCAGATACTTATACCTGATAACAGCAATGTTTTGACACACTGCAATACAGGAGCCCTTGCCACTGCAGGCTGGGGAACTGCTTTAGGTGTTATACGTTCTGCTTATGAAGAGGGAAAAAATATTAATGTTTTTGTGGATGAAACAAGACCTTATTTACAGGGTTCAAGACTTACTGCATGGGAACTTCTTCAGGAAGGAATACCTCATAAGATAATAACAGATTCATCGGCAGGATTTTTGATGTCAAAAGGAATGGTGGACGTTGTCATTGTTGGAGCAGATAGAATTACTGCAAATGGAGATGTTGCAAATAAAATAGGAACTTACAGCCTTTCTGTTCTGGCAAAACACCACGGAATTCCTTTTTATGTTGCAGCTCCTTCTTCAACGTTTGATTTAAATATGGATTCAGGGAAAGATATTCCTATTGAGGAGAGAAATCCAGATGAGGTTAAATACTGCGGACAGTGTATGATTGCTCCTGAAGAATCTCCAGCACTGAATTATAGTTTTGATATAACCCCTGCAGAAAATATTACAGCCATCATTACAGAAAAAGGATTAATTTCCGAAATAAACAGGGAAACAATTTTGAAATTTTTTAACAAAGTCGTGTCAAAATAGAATTTTGATTTATATTTAAATATAAAAATTAAGAGGTTTAGTTTATGAAAGTTGTTGCATTAGGTGGAGGCACAGGCTTATCCTCTCTCTTAAGGGGTCTAAAAACTTTAGTTCCTGAAAAAATAGATGATTTATCTGCAATCGTAACGGTAGCAGATAATGGGGGAAGCTCAGGAAGACTAAGGGAAGAAATGAATATCCCAGCTCCTGGAGATATCAGGAACTGTATCGTTGCACTGGCAGAGGATGAAGATATTTTATCAAAAGTTTTTCAATATAGATTTCAAGAAGGTGAAGGTCTAAAAGGACATAGTTTCGGTAACCTCTTTTTAACAGTCTTAACCAAGATAACAGGTGATTTTTTAGAAGCAGTTGAAATAACATCTGACATTTTAAAAATTAAAGGTAGAATAATCCCTTCAACAGATGAAATAGTGAATCTTGTTGCTGAATTTTCTGACGGAAAAATCATAAAAGGTGAATCAGAAATAACAGAGTATGGAAAACAACTAAAAGCAAAAATAAAAAAGATATGGTTAGAACCTGAAGATGTAAAAGCACCACCAGAAGCTGTTGAAAAAATAATGAATGCAGATTTTGTTTTATTAGGCCCAGGAAGTTTATTTACAAGTATAGTTCCAAATCTATTGGTAAAAGATATTAGAGAAGCTTTATTAAAAACGAAAGCTTTTAAGATTTATATAGTTAATGTTATGACACAGTACGGTGAAACAGATGGTTTTTCTGCATCTGATCATGTAAAAGCTCTACATGAGGTTGTAGGAAAACCATTTATCAATGGAGTAATTCTTAATACACAATTACCACCTGATGATGTTCTAAAAAGATATCTTCAAGAACATGCAGAACCTGTTGTGGCAGATGCAGGAAACCTTTCAAGGATGGGAATAACTGTCTGTTCTGGGGAGTTACTAGATGAGGGTACATATGCAAGACATAATCCTCAAAAATTAACTCAGATGTTAATGACATTCTTTGAAAAACATTTACAAACTGCACAGGCTTAATGGAAAGATATCTTACTGATTTTAACACATCAAAACTTCCTACATGTCAGACAGATACGATAGTTATCGGCTCTGGGATTGCAGGATTATCAACGGCTATTCAGCTAAAACAGTTAGGTCAAGAAGTTCTAATTGTAACTAAAAAATATGTTGGAAAATCCAATTCATTTCTAGCTCAAGGTGGAATCGCAGCAGCCATCGGTAAAGACGATTCAACCGATCTTCATTTTTACGACACAATAAAAGCAGGAAAAGGACTCTGCATAGATAGAAATGTAAGAATATTAGTAGAAGAAGGTGTTGAGAGAGTTATTGATTTGATTGAAAAAGGTGTTCCGTTTGATAGGGATGAAAATGGAATGCTTAAGCTTACAAAGGAAGGAGCCCATTCAACAAGAAGAGTTCTTCATGTGAAAGACCGAACAGGTAAAGAAATAGGTCAGACTCTTTGGAAAATATTAAAAGAAAAAAAGATTCAGATAAAAGAAGATTATGTTTTAGAAGAGATCATAACAGAAGACAATAAATTCGTAGGCGTGATTTTAAAGAAAGATGAGAAATTATATTTAATCAGAGGGAAATCCCTGGTTCTTGCCACAGGTGGATACAGCCCAATCTATAAAAGAAATACATCTGCGTATTTTATATCTGGAGATTCTATTTCTGTGGCTTTTCGTGCAGGTGTAAAACTAAAAGATTTAGAGTTTATTCAGTTTCATCCTACAGCTTTAGATCTGGAAAATGAACCTGCATACCTGATATCTGAAGCAGTTAGAGGAGAAGGGGCTATCCTTGTGAATGATAAAGGAGAAAGGTTTGTTGATGAACTAAAACCAAGGGACGAGGTAGCAAGGGCAATATTCAACGAGAAGGAAAAAGGTCATCAGGTATATTTAGATATATCTCCTCTTTTAAAAAATGGGATGAATTTTGAAGAGCGTTTTCCAACTATTTTCAGTATGTTGAAAGAGTTTGATTTAGGAAAAGAAACTAAAATACCTGTTAGCCCTGCAGCCCATTTTTCAATAGGAGGCATCGAAGCTGGAGCAAATGGAAAAACAAATGTAGAAGGAGTTTTTGCAGTTGGAGAAACTTCCTGCACAGGAGTTCATGGGGCAAATCGTCTTGCAAGTAATTCATTGTTAGAATGTGTTGTATTTGGTTTTAAAACTGCGTATAGTATATATACATACAATATGTATTCTGAAATAGAAAGGTATAACATAAAAAGTGAGATTAAAAAGAAAGAACCACTTTCTAAAGAAGTTAAAAGAGAGAAATTGGTAAATTTAAAAGAAATTATGTGGAAAAATGTTGGATTAATTAGAGATGAACAGTCTCTAAAAAACGCATTAAGTACAATAAACTCAAGAATAGAACAATTACAAAAATATTCAAATGTTAGAATGATTTTAGACATTCATTATCTTTCAAAAGGTATAATATTATCAGCATTAAACAGGGAAGAAAGCCGAGGAACTCATTTTAGGACTGATTTTCCTGAAGAAAGAGAAAAATTTAAAAAACATTCGATAATAGATAAAAATTTTAAAATAAAACTGGAGGTAAATTAGCCATTACAGAGTTAAGAACAAACGAACAGATTAGAGCAAGAGAGGTTCGATTAATAGGAGAAAACGGAGAAAACTTAGGTATAGTTCCTATTGAAGAAGCATTAAGACTTGCAGAAGAAAAAAACTTAGATTTAGTAGAAATCTCACCAAATGCAAAACCACCTGTCTGCAAGATAATGGATTACGGAAAATACAAGTTCGAACAGAAGAAAAAAGAGAAAGAAGCAAAGAAAAAACAAAAAGCAAAAATGCAAAATGTTAAAGAGATAAAATTCAGACTAAACATAGAAGACCACGACTATAATACAAAAGTTAAACATATCAGAGAATTTTTAGAACACGGAGATAAAGTTAAAATCTGGATATGGTTCAGAGGAAGAGAGAATATACATCCTGAAATAGGTGAAAAATTAGCTCAAAGAATAATTAATGATGTTTCTGATATTGCATTGGTTGAGAAAAAACCGGTAAAAGAAGGAAGAAACATGCTTTTTACACTTGTTCCAAAACCTGAAAAATCAAAGTAAATTTTTTAAGAAATTTATAATTTTTAAACTTAGAGGGTAGCTCTCGTTTTCAACCAATAGGTACGGTTCTATACCGTATCTATTATATTTATTTTATAACTGCTTATTTTCGTTAATTTCTTTACCTGTTTTATGAGTTTTCCACGCCATCAAACCAAAAGCTATAATAAGCATTAAACCTATGATCCATACAAAAAACATCAACAAAGTTTCCATTATAATCACCTCTTTTTCATTTCCTCTAATTTAAACCATAAATCAACGGCTATCCATAAAATAAAAGCAAATATTAAAGTTCCTATACCTATTAAGGTTATGATCAAATTAGGATTATCATATTTAGTAAAATTAACAACTAACGTTGCTAAACCACCACCGAGAGCGATAATTAGCAAAATTAAACCTCTAATTTGCCCTTCTACGACTTTTGCTTTCTCAATTTCTAATTTTTTAAGCTCTATATCTTTTTGATCTTTTCCCATTTTCAATACCTCTTTTTAATATATCTTCTTTGCCTCTTATTATCAAGAAATGGAGAAAAAAATTTATAAATTTGCTAAACGTTAACGCAAAGGAACAAATTCTTAATAAAACTATTAATGTTTTTAGGAAAAAATTTGTTTTAAAAGGTTTATGGTTTCTAAGTTTAGATGGAGTTCTTGATTTTCGATTGATAAATACGGTTCTATACCGTATCTATTGAATAATTCGCTAAATTTTGTTTTATCAAGGTTATCAATTATAGACAAGTATTCTTCAAATAAAAATTTATCTGCTACTTTAAAAGCAGAAACAAGTGCCATAAATTTTGCGTCAATATGTGAAGATAACTGAAAATATTTTATAGCTTCTGTGTAATGTCTTTCGGTTATATGCCTGCAACCTTTTAAAAACCATTTATCATCAATCTGTATATCTTCTTCCAATAACTTTTCAAAATAATCCTTATCTAAAAGATTTCCTTCTTTCTTTAAAAGAATTTTTATTCTTCTAAAATTTAAATTTTCAGTCATTTCTAGTCAACTTTTCTAAATTTTGTAAAAATGATATCTGTTCGAATGTTTCTGGCAAAAAACCTTTTAACATAACAGTATCCAGTGCATCATTATAACTTTTTCCTTTGTATATAAGATATCCAGCTAAAATTGTTCCTGTTCTTGCCCTTCCGTATTTACAATGGACAACAACCTTTTTCCCTTTATTCAACAACTCATCAATATATTCATAAATAGGGATTATTTCATCAACTTCTAGATGAGAATACATACTCAATGGCAGATACACTGCGTTAAATCCTTTTTCTTTCTGTTTTTCAAAGAGGAAGGTTCCGTATGAACCTTCCAAGAGATTAACAATAGTATCTATTCCGTATTCTTTCCATTTGTCAAGTTCATCAACATCAGGGGCTCGACTGCCCCCTAAATTTTCAGTTATCCATCTGAAATTATCCAAAGTACTCTAATGCCCTCTCTAATCTGTGTAATACTCTGTCTTTACCAATTACTTCAACTAAAATATCAACACCTACACCTGAAGTTTCTCCTGTAAGTGCAACACGAATAGGCATAAAAAGTTTTTTTCCTTTTACTCCTAACTCTTTCTGAATCTCCTTTGTAATTCTTTTAAAATCTTCTTTTGTAATAGTATCAAGCTGTTTTACCTTTTCATAAAAGAGCTGAACCACTTTATAAGCATTTTCATCAGACATTATTTCTTTAACTTCATCAGAATATGGAAAATCGTCAACAAAGAAAGGTTTTGCTCTTTCTTCAATATCCATAAATGTTTCTATACTATCTCTTATGGCTTCCATAACTTTTTTGTAATAATCAAAATCAGCTATATATCCAAATCCTTTAAAGAATGGAACTGCCCTTTTTGTCAGCTCATCAATGTCGATAATTTCCCTTATATATACACCGTTCATCCATTTTAATTTAGTTTTATCAAAAATTGCAGGGGATTTATGAACATCTGCAAGATCAAATTTTTGAATAATCTCTTCTTTTGACATGATCTCTTTATCATCTTTAGGATGCCATCCTAACAGCGACATATAGTTGAACAGTGCTTCTGGCAGATAGCCTTCATCTTTAAAAGCTCTTACAGATATTGCACCGTGCCTTTTGGATAGTTTTGTTCTATCTTCTCCTAAAATAATAGGCATATGTGCAAATTCAGGTTCTTTAAAGCCCAACGCTCTATAAATCAAAATCTGTTTTGGAGTATTTGAGATGTGATCCTCACCTCTAATGACGTGGGATATTTTCATCAAAGCATCATCAACCACAACAACAAAATTATAAGTAGGCGAACCATCGGCTCTGACTATAACAAAATCACCAAAATCATCAACATTTATTTCAATATGACCTCTTATCAAATCTTCAAAAACAATTGTTTCTCCATCTGGAACTTTAAATCTGATAACAGGCTTTATTCCTTTTGTTTCGTAATCCATTCTTTCTTCTGGTGTTAGATTTCTACATTTACCACTGTATCTCGGTGGTCTTCCTTCTGCTAAGGCTTTTTCTCTTTCTTTTTCAAGTTCTTCCACACTACAATAGCAGTAATAGGCATCTCCAGACTCTAAAAGTTTTTCAATATATTTTCCGTAAATTTCAAATCTTTCAGATTGTCTATAAGGGCCATATTCTCCACCGACATCAGGGCCTTCATCCCATTCTATCCCTAACCAGCTTAAATCTTCATATATAACGTCTTCATACTCTTTTTTTGATCTTTCTAAATCTGTGTCTTCAATTCTTAAAACAAGTTTTCCGTTATTGTGCCTTGCAAATAAATAGTTGAACAATGCAGTTCTTGCATTTCCTATGTGTAAATATCCTGTTGGACTCGGTGCAAATCTTACTCTTACCAATTTATTCCTCCGTTGAAATTTAAAACTTTATGATACTACAAATTAATAAACTGGTTAAGACCTGTTTAGATAATCGTGAATTTCATTCTGCAGATAATGATTGAATCTAATTTGTTATATAATTTTATAAAATTTTAAAGAGGTTATACCGATGAAAATAGTTGATTTAAGACATAAAGTTTATTATGAAAATGAAGATCTTAATAATCTTATAAAAAGAAGTGAGATGGAGATTGACCAGTTTGAAGGTAGTGTAAAAGAAATCATTAAAGCGGTTAAAGAAAAAGGTGATCAGGCATTAATAGAATTTACTGAAAAATTTGATAAAGTCAAAATAACTCCTGAACAAATTCAAGTTCCTTTTAAAGAAATGGAAAAAGCGTACGAGGAACTTGATGATGAACTAAAATGGGCTTTGGAAGTTGCAATAGAAAGGGTTAGGGAGTTTCATGAAAAACAGGTTGAAAACTCATACTTCAAAGAAGAAGAAGGAATGATTTTAGGTCAAAAAGTTATTCCTATGGAAAGGGCTGGACTATATGTTCCAGGTGGAAAAGCTGCTTATCCTTCAACAGTTATAATGAATGCTATTCCTGCTGAAGTGGCAGGAGTTAAAGAAATAGTTATGTGTTCACCAAATCCTAACAAATATACTCTTGCCGCTGCATTTTTATGCGGTGTTGAGACTGTTTATAGAATTGGTGGTGCACAGGCAATTGCTGCAATGGCATTTGGAACGGAAACGGTCAAAAAAGTTGATAAAATTGTCGGGCCAGGAAATATATTTGTTGCCCTTGCGAAAAAAAATGTTTACGGTGCTGTTGATATAGACTCTATTGCCGGGCCTTCTGAAATACTTGTTATAGCAGATGACACTGCCAATCCAAGATGGGTAGCCGCAGATCTTTTATCTCAGGCAGAACACGATGAACTTGCTGCATCTATTCTTGTTACAACTTCTGAAGAGTTGGCAAAAAAGGTAAAAGACATTTTATATAATGATTTTTTAAAAGACTTTTCCCGTAGGGAAATCGCAGAAAAATCGCTAAACACTTACGGTCATGCATTTATAGTGGAAGATCTTAATAAAGCCTGTGAGGTTGCTAACTACATAGCCCCAGAGCATTTGGAAATTATCACAGAATCCCCTTTTGATTATTTAGATAAAATCAAACACGCAGGAGCTATTTTCTTAGGCCCTTATTCTACAGAGCCTTTAGGTGATTATATATTAGGGCCAAATCACGTTTTACCGACAGGAAGAGCTGCAAGATTTTCTTCTCCTTTAGGTGTTTATGACTTTGTGAAAAGAAGCTCTGTTATTTATGTTTCAAAAGAAGGTTTTGAGAGGGTTAATAAATACGCTAAGAAGATTGCAGAAGCTGAGGGATTGGAAGCTCACAAGCTGGGAATAGAGATAAGAGAAGAAGATTAATCTTGTTTAATATGGTTTAAAGCTTTTTCTGTAGGTATTCTTCCTTTCGGTGTTCTTGTTATGAAACCGAGCCTGAGGAGATAAGGTTCTATTATCTCTTCTATGGCACCTTTATCTTCTGATATGGTGGAAGCGATCGTGTTTATTCCTACTGGCTTACCGTTAAATTTATTCACCAAAGCATCAAGATATTTTCTATCTGTTATATCTAATCCATATTCATCTATTTCAAAGAAATTAAGTGCCTCTTCTGCAATTTTTTGTGTTATCTGTCCTGTATGTTTGATAAGTGCAAAGTCGTGAACTCTTTTTAAAAGACGATTTGCTATTCTCGGCGTTCCTCTTGAACGTTTTGCAATCTCAAGGGCTGCATCTTCTGTGATATCTATCTTTAAAAGAATTGCAGTACGTTTTATAACCTCTTTTAAAACCTCTTTTTCATAATAGTCAAAATTCAGTATTATTCCAAAAAGTGAAAGAAGTGGAGAAGTTAATAGACCTGTTCTTGTGGTAGCACCGATTAGGGTGAATTTTGGTACATCAAGTCTTATAGATTTTGAAGATTGACCTTTACCTAAAATGATGTCGATTTTGTAATCTTCCATAGCAGGATAAAGGGCTTCTTCCACAGCAGGATTTAGTCTATGAATCTCATCTATAAAAAGTATATCCCCTTCGTTTAACGAGGTTAATATCCCTGCTAAATCACCTTTTTTCTCCAGAACAGGCCCTGATGTTGTAACGATATCAACATTAAGTTCTTTTGCTATTATATTGGCAAGGGTTGTTTTCCCGAGACCAGGAGGGCCGCTTAAAAGTGTGTGATCTAATGTCTGATTTTTCCTTTTTGATGCTTCTATGAATATACGTAGCTGTTCTTTTATTTTTTCCTGTCCAATATATTCATCTAAATTTGAAGGTCTTATACTTACCTCAAAGCTATCTTCTTTTTGAAATTCCTGTCCTAATATATCCATTTAAATTACTCTTTTTGCTATGAAATTTATAGAGGTTTCGTTTATATCTTCATAAAAGATTTTTTGTTTTTGTTCCAATTCATACATCTCTTTTATCAGGTCTATAAGCTCATTTTCTGTTGTAAATTTTGCAAGTTTTTTAATTGTTGCTTTTTGTGCAGGGTGATTAACTTTCATCTCAGAAAAAATCTGGTGTTCATTTTTGCCCTGCTTTAACATTGTTTTGTAGGTGAGTATTTTGTTTGCCTGTGTAAGTATCAAAGACTGTATTTCGAACGGATGATGGGATGTTTCGATTAGATCCATATAAATTTTAAGTGCATTTTTATCTTTGGTAAAAAATCTATCAACAAATGCAAAAACATTTTCTTCTATTTTTGGGATTACTACTGCGTCTATGTCTTCTTTTGTTATTTGGTCTTTTTCATTTGTATAGATCAGCAACTTTTCTATTTCCTGTTTTGCATAGTAAAGGTCGTTTTTAAGTTTTGAAACAAGGTATTTTAATGTTTCATCGTTTATCTGTTTGCCTTCCCTTTCTATTTTCTTCTTAATTGAAACAGCAAATGCTTTCGGTGTTAGATTTGGTGAATGGATTATCTCAGATAAAGAAGTTATCGATTTATAAGGTTCTTTCACCAGCAGTTTTTCTTTCATACTTACAAGAACTAATCTATTTGGACTGCTGATTTTCTCAACTAACTTTATAAAATCTTTCTTTTCTTGCTGGTTTAGATTTGATATAAAAGCATCTACATTCCATATAACTACCGTATCACCTGCTGAAAAAAGGGATGAACTGGCAAAAATTTCATCTAATAGTTTTAAATTTATATCGTCTCCCCAGACAAAATGAAAATCATTTTTTGTATGCTCTTTTATTTTATCTACGAACTGTTTCTTCAAAAGATTTTCTTTTCCGTAAATAAATAGACGAGGACTTAACTCTTCTAAATTAAACTCTTTTAATAACTTAACTATATTTTTTTCTTCTTTTTGTGTTTTTGCTGACGCCATCTTAAATTTTTACCAGTAAAGAGAAAATTCTAATTCTTATAAGTTCTGCAAGATTTTCAAAGGCATATCTTCTTTCGAAATCTGCCCTTAATCCTGCTCCTACATACTGGGTTGTTTCTTTTATTTCTTTTGAAAATATAGTCTTTCCATTATCATCTTCAACTTCAAAATCTAAAACAATAGACATTTTATAAATAGTAGCCCTCTGTGCACTTGAAAATCCAATAGGTTCAAACTTGATAGACCTGACTTTTATGTATATGTATCTTTCTGTTTTTGTTGAACATTCTAATATGTTGTTTGACGATATGATTGCATCAGAAACTTTTTGAGTAAGAACATCGTAAGCTGTTGCCTCTGCCATAGGTATATCAATCTTTTTTATACAATAAACTTTTGGTTGTTTTTGATCAAATTTTATAGGTTTGTATCCACAGGACACAAAAATTATCGGAAAAATGAGAAACAGTAAAATTTTTTTATTCATAATTGAACTTCTCTTTTAATTTTTTTTCTATATATTCAGGAACCATAGAACTTACATCACCTTTATGGAATGCCACGTCTTTTACAATGGTTGAGCTTATATGTATATATTCCTGTGAAGGCATCATAAAAAATGTTTCGGCTTCGGCAAGTTTATAGTTAGTCATTGCAATTTGAAGCTCGTATTCAAAATCAGTAAAAAGTCTTACACCTCTTACGATAATGTTTGTATCATAATTTTTCATAAAATCAATCAGTAATCCATCAAATCCTTCTACTATTATCCTGTCTTCATATTCTTTCAATGATTCTTTGAACATTTCCACTCTTTCTTCAAGGGAAAAAAGAGGCTTTTTTTTCGGATTTTCTGCTACTGCTATAACAACAGTTTCGAATATGTTTAAAGCCCTTTTTACAATATCAATATGTCCAAGATGGGCAGGATCAAACGTTCCTGGATAAACACATGTTTTAGTTATCATTCTTTTCTCCAGAAAGATAGTATCGTATCGCCGTATTTTCTTTCTTCATCTGCATCAAAACTTTTATCACTTCTATGTTCAAGTATAAATATTCCGCCTTCTTTAAGGTTTTTCAATGCAAGCTGTATCAATTTTTGATAATTTTTAAAATCATACGGTGGATCGGCAAATATTATATCAAATGGTTCTTTTTTATAAATTTTTAAAAATTTTAGAGCATCTCCACAATAAACATCAAAATTTTTTGAAAATTTAGATACTTTTTTTCTTATGTCCTGACACCGTTTCTTTTCTGCTTCTACGAACGTAACATGTTTTGCTCCTTTTTTTAATGCTGTAAGTCCGATCTCACCTGTTCCTGCAAATAGATCTAAAAAGTTAGTATCAGAAACATCATAAAGAATATTAAACAGTGCCTGTCTTACTTTATTTGAAGTAGGTCTTAATTCTCTCATTTTTATATCCATTAATAACTTTTTAAAATAATATTATCATTATTTAGCCTATCAATTCATTTATGACTTGAAACAATATTGGTTTTCTTTACAAAATTAACTTAAAATATTCTTTTAAATAAAACTTTTAAAAATCAGGAGGCATTAATGAAAGAAAGAGTAGTATTAGCTTATTCAGGTGGATTGGACACATCCGTAATTGTTAGATGGCTTACGGATAAAGGATTTGAAGTAATCACTTATACTGCTGATGTGGGACAAGGTGAAGAGTTAGATGAGATAGAAGAAAAAGCAAAAATGGCAGGGGCAGTTGAAGCAATTATTGACGATATCAAAGAAGAATTTGCCAGAGAATACTGCCTTCCTCTCATGAAATCAGGTGCTTTGTATGAAAACAGATACACTCTTTTATCTGCTCTTTCAAGACCTTTAATCTCTAAAAAATTAGTTGAATTAGCCCACAAATATAACGCCCATTATGTGGCCCACGGTTCAACAGGAAAAGGAAATGATCAGGTGAGATTTGAAACATCCGTATGGGCTTTAGATCCAGATATTGAAGTATTGGCACCAGTTAGAGAATGGGAGTTTAAGTCAAGGGATGAAGAGATAGAATACGCAAAAAAACACGGAATACCTGTAAAAGCAACAAAAGAAAAACCTTACTCTTATGATAGAAATTTGTGGGGTGTGGCAATAGAAGCTGGGCCTCTTGAAGATATCTGGGCTGAACCACCTGAAGATGCATTCGAAATAACCGTAAATCCAAAAGATGCTCCTGACGAACCTGAATATATAGAGATAGAGTTTAAAGAAGGAACTCCTGTGGCAATAAATGGAAAGCAGTATCCTGAATTATGGAAACTTATATGGGATCTGAATGAAATAGCAGGAAAACACGGAGTAGGAAGAATTGATATGGTTGAAAACAGGCTTGTTGGTATAAAAACAAGGGAAGTTTATGAATCACCTGCTGGATTAATTCTGATTAAAGCTTATGATGAAATTGAAAGTCTTGTTTTAGATAGATTCACTTACCATTACAAATTGCAGCACATTTCACAGCCTTATGCAGATTTAACTTATGAAGGACTGTGGTTTTCAAAATTAAGAGAATCTTTAGATGCTTTTAACAACGAGATAGCAAAACTTGTAAACGGCGTTGTTAGATTTAAGCTTTACAAAGGAAGTGCCAATATTGTAGGTAGAAAATCTCCAAACGGACTGTATTTTGAAAACCTTGCAACTTACAGCCCTGAAGATGAGTTTGACCATAGAGCAGGTGGAATGTTTACAAAGGTTTGGGGATTACCTCTTAAAGTTTTTGCTAAAGTGAACAAAAAGAAAAGTTGATAACTTTTGTCAGATTAGAGGTAATAACATATATTAAAGAATGATAAATAAAAATTTGAGGTAAACAGTATGAGCTTTTCACCACAGGATATAAAGTTTGATTTGGATTTAATAAAAAAATACGATAAACCTGCACCGAGATACACAAGTTATCCTCCTGCAACAGAATTTTCTGAAGATGTCACACCTGAGGATTTTAAACAAAAAATTGCAGAATCAAATCTAAGAAAGTCACCGCTTTCCCTATACTTTCATATACCTTTTTGTGAAAGTGCATGTCATTTTTGCGGCTGTAATGTTATCATCTCTCACAGGAAAGATGTCGCAGAGCCTTATTTACAGTATCTTTATAAAGAAATAGAAAATACATCTGCTCTTATTGATAAAGATAGAAAGGTTACACAGCTCCACTGGGGCGGTGGAACACCAAACTATCTCAGCAACGAACAGACAGAAGCCCTATGGAATAAGATAAATGAACATTTTGATGTGGATAAAAACGGTGAAATCTCAATAGAACTTGATCCGAGACACGTTGATAAGGAAAAAATTCATCTGTTGAGAAAATTGGGATTTAACAGGGTAAGTTTCGGTATTCAGGATTTTGATCCGAAGGTTCAGGAAGCCGTAAATAGAATTCAGCCAGAAGAGATGATTTTTAATGTTATGAAATGGCTAAGAGATGAAAATTTTGAAAGTATAAATATCGATCTTATATACGGGCTACCATACCAGACACTTGAAACATTTGAAAAAACAATAGAAAAAACAATTGAACTAAATCCAGATAGAATTGCTGTATTTAACTTTGCATATGTTCCGTGGTTAAAACCGCTACAGAAAAACATAATCGAAGAAGCACTGCCTCCTGCACATGTCAAGTTAGACATCTTAAAAATGACAATAGAAAAGCTTACAAACGCAGGATATGTATTTATAGGAATGGATCATTTTGCTAAACCTGATGATGAACTTGCAGTGGCCCAGAGAAAAGGTGAACTACACAGGAATTTCCAGGGGTATACCACTCAACCTGATGCAGAACTTTTCGGGTTCGGTGCAACTTCAATAAGTATGTTATACGACATCTACACACAGAATTACAAAAAGCTTAGGGATTATTACGAAGCTATAGATGAAGGAATTCTTCCTATAAATAGAGGTGTGATCCTCAATGAAGACGATATTATCAGAAGAGATGTAATAATGAGCCTTATGTCGAACTTCCAGTTAAAGAAAAGAAAAATTGAGGAAAAACATAATATCGTTTTTGATGAATATTTTGCTGAAGAGTTGGAAATGCTAAAAGAACAAGAAAAAGACGGTCTTATCGAGATGTATCCAGACAGAATTGAGGTTACACCTGCTGGAAGATTGTTAATCAGAAATATTGCTGTTAATTTTGATATATACTCAAGAAATAAACAGGAACAAAGATTTTCAAAAGCTATCTGATAAAATCCCCGAAAGGGGATTTTGTTATTTTTTTAATTTAGTTTTACATTCATTAAATATAAATTCACTCATTTCGTTTGCTTCATACATAGATTCAGAAAGGCATCCATACTGACAGGCTTTTAAAAACCAGTTTTTATATTTTTTATCAAACTTTAATTTGCTATATTCTTTATTCGAACAGGACTTTATTTCACCGAACTCCCTTTTTTCAAAACATACAAGAACAAAATCAGAAATATCTTTACATATTCCTGCGTATGAAAAATTAAATAAAACAAAAAGAAAGAAAATTATTTTTTTCATAATTTAATAGATAATGAAAAGAATAAAAATTTTCAATGTGATTTAAATTACAGAATTAAGGAAAATTAGTCTATATATTGAAATAAAAATTTATGAGGAAGTTAATATGAAAAAAATTTTCAGTATTATATTGTTAATGACAGTATTAATAATATCAGGTGGTAAAAGTATGGAAAAAAATTATGAAAAAGCAACATTTGCAGGTGGATGTTTCTGGTGTATTGAAGAGATATTTGAACAGATTCCAGGTGTAAAAGAAGCCATCTCTGGATATACAGGAGGATTTGTGGAAAATCCAACCTATGAACAGGTATGCTCTGGAACAACGGGACATAGAGAGGCCGTTCAGGTAATATATGACCCTTCCAAAGTAAGATATGAAGACCTACTAAAAGTTTTCTTTGCCAATATAGATCCAACCGATGAAGGTGGACAGTTTGCAGATAGAGGATCACAATACAAAACTGCCGTGTATTATCACAATGAACAGCAAAAAAAGATTGCTGAAGAATATATTCAGAAGTTAAACAAATCAGGACTGTTTTCAAAACCAGTAGTTACGGAAGTTTTACCTGCACAAAAATTTTATCCTGCAGAAGAATACCATCAAGGTTATTATAAAAAGAATCCTCAACACTACTATTTATATAAAGAAGGTTCAGGAAGAAAAAGATGGTCTGAAATATTTGGTAAAAAAATAAGAAGAATAAACTAAAAGAGGAAAAGATGGAAATAGCAAAAAGATTTGATGAAGCATCTAAAACATATGACACACCAGACAAAATAGAAAGGGCAAAAAAAACAGTAAAAATCCTACTTGATAAACTTCCAGTGAACAAAGAGTGGAAAGTTTTAGATTTTGGAACAGGAACTGGGACAATACCTGTTGAACTTTCATCTTTTGTTAAACATATAGTCGGAATCGATTTATCAAAAGGTATGTTAGAAGTATTTAAGCAGAAAATAAAAGAAAAAGATTTAAAAAATATAACCATAAAACAGCAGGATATCTTCAAAGAAGATTTAGAGCAAAAGGATTTTGATCTGATCATAACATCGATGACATTTCATCATATTGAAAACATTAAATCTGCCTTAGAAAAACTGAAAAAATATTTAAAAGAAGAAGGATATATTGTAATAATAGATCTGGATAAAGAAGATGGAACGTTCCATTCTTCAAATTTAGATGTAAAGCATTTCGGATTTTCTAAAGAAGAGATAGATAAATTTTTTAAAGAATCAGGATTGGATACGATTTTAATTGAAAATTTTGATTCTATAAAAAAAGAAAGAAACGGAAAGGAAAGAGACTATCCTCTTTTTATTGCCATAGCAAAGAAATGATAAAAAAATTTTTAATTTTATTCTTATTCTTAAGTTCTTCAGTTTTTTCCTCAGATTTTTCAGGGGAGTATGAAGGGAAGATAGATAACATGAAATCCTCTCTGATCATTAATCAGATCAATGACTTTATAACTGGAGAATTGATAACTCAAGGATACCATTACCAGATACACGGAAAAGTTGTGAATAAGAAAGAGATTAAAGGGGTTATTAACGATGCCATTACAAAGGTAAAAGTAGAATTTACAGGAAAACTACAGGATAAAAATTTGCATTTTCATTTTGGAAATAAAAGCTATACATTCCAGAAAGTTAAAAATATAAAGCCAATAAAAATAAAAATAAAAAAAACATTAGACAAAAAAATTATCGGAAAATGGACGAGGGCAGAAATCAGTGCAGGAAATCAAGAAAATATCTTAAAACTTCCAATTGTTCTAAATCTTAAACAAAGCGGGGATTTTGTTTTTAAAGATAGATACATAACACGAACAGGGGAAATCAGAACAATTTTTTCAAAAAAAGGAAATTACTATACAGGTCAATGGCAGGCAATCGATAACATACTATACATAAAAGTAATAGACGGATACAGATGGGAACCTGTCGGAAAATATAAATTGATAAATAAAAAACTTTTTTTAACTTTACCAGATGGAAGTCTCGAAACATGGATTAAAAATTGAATCATTTATGTTTCTTATGAATATCAAATATATTAAAATATTAAACAATTCTAATTTAAAACCAAACTGAAGGAGGTATTTGCATGTCAGAAAAGAAATGGAGAACCGCAATCAGTACACACATAGGACACGAAGCGTATGTAAGAGGTTATAACCTTACAGATTTAGTAGGAAGAATATCTTTTCCTGAAGCTATCTATCTTGTTTTAAAAGGCGAATTACCTACAGAAAAAGAAGCAAAAATGTTAGATGCTATTTTCGTATCAGTAATTGAACACTCTATCGCACCACCATCTGTAATAGCTGCAAGAGCAGTTGCAAGTGGTGGAAACTCATTAAACGTAGGTGTTGGAGCTGGTGTTTTAGCATTCGGTGAGGCTCACGGAGGAGCTTTAGAGGGTTCTATGAAATTCTTCCAGGAAAATGCTGATAAAGATCCTAAAGAAGTTGCTAAATGGGCAGTTGAAAACAAAATAAGAATACCTGGATACGGACACAGATATTACAAAGAATACGATCCAAGAACAAAAAGAATGATGGATATGGCAAAAGAGATAGGATTTTATGGAAAATACTGTGATTTTGCATTAAAACTTGAAGATGCAATTGCAGAACTAAAAGGAAAAAGACTTATTTTAAACGTTGACGGAGCAATTGCAGCAATTGCTTCAGAAATGGGATTCGACTGGAGACTTGGAAAAGGATTCTTCATTATCGGTAGAGTTCCAGGGCTTGTGGCTCACGTTTATGAAGAATTAACAACGGAAAAACCATTTGCAAAAAGACTTGATGAAGAAAAAGAAGTTGAATATTTAGGGCCTGAACCAAGAGAACTTCCTGAAAGATAAAAATTAAGTGGGGCTTTACCAAGCCCCACTTGTTATAAATTTTCAAAATCCTATCTTTATTTCCGAAGAGGAATTAAAATCATTTCAAAGGATTGCTTTGTTTAAAGAAAAATTATTTGCTACTTCTGGAAGAAGAAATTTTTTTATACTGCTTGTTGTAACTATCATCTTTGTTATTGGTAATTATTATATTCTTCAAAAGCTAACAAAAGAAGAAGGATTTTTTAATCCTTATATCTTTCTTATCATTTTAAATATTGACGTAGTTTTTTTACTGACCATTTTAGCCGTATCCCTGAGACATTTTATTAAACTTTTTTTCGAAGGGGAAAAAGCCCAGGGAAAACTCAGGAAAAAGTTATCGCTCATTTTGATATCTATGGTTGTTATTCCTTCGATGATTTTATCTATTGCATCTATCAGTATTCTTTCTGATGCAACAAAAGTGTGGTTCAGTGGAAAGGTAGAAACTGCCCTTGAACGTTCAAAAGAGATAATACAGAAAACAGTAAAAGATTACGCATATGAGATATCAAAAATCGCAAATCTTATAGCAGATAAAAAACTTACACCAAAAGAAGCCATACGGTATTTTGACTTAGAAGCTGTTATTATAGTAAAAGGTAGCAAAAAAGAGATCTATGGAAGATTGCATCTTCCTTTGGAATGGACGGTTCCTAAAGAACGATTCAAGATTTATACATATAAAGGTATTCCCTTTATCCGTGTATATAAAATCATAAGAAATGAAAAAATTGTAATTGATAAACGTCTCCCAGAATTTTTATACAAAAATCAGACTGAAATCAAATTTATATCTGATATTTACTCTGAATTTAAAAAGTATAGAAGTCCTGTCAGAATAGGATATATCCTTACAATGCTCACAATCACAATGTTTGTTATATTTGCTGCCATCTGGTTCAGTCAATATATAGTTAGAAATCTAACTTCTCCTATAGAAAAGCTGGCTGAGGCTGCCAAAAGGCTGGCTTCTGGAGATTTAGATGTAAAAGTCGATGCCAAAGGAAAATATGAAATAGGCATACTGATCGATGAATTTAACCATATGACTCAGGAACTTAAAAATTTATATTTTGAGATAGAAAAAAGAAATAAAGAGCTGAAATATAAAAACGAGTACCTTGAAGCAATCCTTGAAAATGCACGGACAGGAGTAATCTACTCAGATAGATTAGGTCATGTTGAAAAGATAAACAAAGCCGCCATAAATATTTTGGAAATAGATCCTGAAGAGATTTTAGGTAAAGATATAGAAGATGTTTTAAGAATGTTAAATATTGATATAAACAAACTGAATGAAGAACAGACTATCCAGTATAAAGACAAAATACTTATACTGAAACTTACAAAAATTGCCAACACGTATAAAGGATATGTTTTAGTGTTTGATGATATTACGGATATTGTGCAGGCTCAAAAGATTCTTGCATGGAAAGAGATAGCCCAGAGAATAGCCCACGAAATAAAGAATCCGTTAACACCTATAAAACTATCGGCAGAAAGGATTTTAAGACAGTATGAAAAAGGTAATCCGAATTTTAAAGAAATTTTAGAAAAATCTGTTGATGTGATAATAAAAGAAGTAAACCATTTATCAAATTTAGTTAAGGAGTTCGGTCAGTTTGCTTCTGCTTCGTCTAAAATAAACAGAGAAAATATTAATCTATCCCAGCTTTTTAAAGAATTAAAAGAAGGATATGAAACGGAAAATTTCCACATAGAGCTTAATATTCAGGATGATGTGGAAATTATAGGAGATAGAAAACTACTGAAGCAGGCATTTTCCAACATTATCCAAAATGCGTATGAAGCTACAGAAGGTTTAGAAAATAGAAAACTTCAGATCAATATCAATAAAAAAGATGGAAAAGTTGTTATCACATTCCATGATAATGGAAAAGGGATAAACAAAGAAGATAGCGACAAAATATTT